>CALAAN010000325.1 GCA_937884915.1 uncultured Oscillibacter sp. | reverse complement strand
CGCCGCGCGCAGGCAGTGCAATCGGCAAGCATTGCAGCTCTTCGAGCTGCTCGCTTGCAATGAAAACCTTTCTCTTGGGGGTTCAAGGGGGCCATTCTCTTTTGTGAAAGAGAATGGCCCCCTTGCCTCGTGCAGTGCCCGTGGCGCTGCTGTCCCCCTCCGCGCACGCGCGGAGAAAAAAGAGGACTTCTCTTTCGAGAAGTCCTTTTTTCATTGTCTTGCAACGCAGACAGAATTATTCTGCCTCCTGCATGGCCTTCGCGGCAGCGACGGCCTTCGCCTGCGCGTCGGCGGAGCACTGCTCGTAGCGCACGAAGTGCATCACGAACGAGCCGCGGGACTGGGTCATGGAACGCAGGTCGATGGCGTAGCTCATCAGCTCTGCCTCGGGGCACTCGGCCTCGATGACCTGCTCGCCGTTGCCGGTCGGGGTCATGCCCATGACGCGGCCGCGGCGCTTGTTGAGATCACCGAGGATATCGCCCATGTACTGGTCGGGCACCGTGACCTTGAGCTCGCACACCGGCTCGAGCAGGACCGGGGACGCCTCGGGCATGGCCGCCTTGTAGGCGAGGTTCGCCGCGGTCTTGAACGCGATCTCAGACGAGTCGACCGGATGATAGGAGCCATCGTAGAGCACGGCCTTGAGGTTCACGACGGGATAACCCGCGAGCGGGCCGTGGACGCAGGCCTCGCGCAGGCCCTTTTCGACCGCGGGGAAGAAGTTCTTGGGAACGCTGCCGCCGAAGACTTCCTCGGCGAAGACCATCTCTTCGCTCTCCTCGTTGGGCTCGAAGCGGATCCAAACATCGCCGAACTGGCCGCTGCCGCCGGTCTGCTTCTTATGACGGCCCTGCTTGGAGACCGTCTTGCGGATCTTTTCACGATAGGGCACGCGCGGCGTGTCGAGCACGACCTCGACGCCGAAGCGGCTCTTGAGCTTGCTGACGAGCACGTCGATCTGGATGTCGCCCGCGCCGGAGACCACCATCTGGTGCGTTTCGGCGTTGTTGACGACGCGGAAGGACGGGTCTTCCTCGTTCAGGCGGTTGAGGCCCTGGGCCATCTTGTCCTCCTGACCGCGGGTCTTGGGCGCGATGGCGACGCTGTAGCAGGGCTCATCGAACGGGATGGGCTCGATCTTGACGACCTTACGCGGCTCGCAGAGCGTGTCGCCGGTCTTGACCTTGTCCATCTTGGCGATGGCGCCGATGTCGCCACAGGTGAGCTCCTTGACCTCGGTATACTTCTTGCCCTTGGGGATGTACAGGCGGCCGAGCTTCTCGGTCTCGCCAGTGCGGGCGTTGACCATGGGCATATCGGGCTTGATGGAGCCGGAGAGCACCTTGACGTAGGAATACTTGCCGTACTGGTCGGAAATGGTCTTGAAGACGAACGCGGTCGGCAGTGCGCCGGGCGCGACGACGAACTCGGAGGACTCGCCGTCCTCATTCTCGGCCATCAGGGCGCGGGCGTCCTGCGGCTTGGGAAGAAGCTCCACGATGGTATCCATCAGGATGCGCGTGCCCATGCCCTGAATGGCGGAGCCGCACACGACGGGGAAGAGGGACAGGTCCTTGACGCCCTGGCGCAGGCCCTGGATCATCTCGGCATAGGTGAAGTCTTCGCCGGCGAAAAACTTTTCCATGAACTCCTCGCTCGTCTCGGCGACGGACTCCTTGAGCGCGTCGTAGAGCTCATCGAGCACGGGCTTCTTGTTCTCGGGGACTTCGATCTCGACGCGGCCGCCGTTCGGGCCGAATTCGAACGCGCGCTTATGCAGCACGTCGATGATGCCGATGACCTTCTTGCTCTCGTCCCAGATGGGGGCGACGACGGGGGCGATGTTCTTGCCGAAGCGCTCGCGCAACGTGTTGAACGCGGCGTTATAGTCGGAGTTCTCCTCGTCGGTCTTGGAGATGTAGAGCAGACGGGGGAGAGAGTTCTTCTCGCAATATTTCCACGCCTTTTCCGCGCCGACGCTCATGCCGGCCTTGGCCGAGCAGACGATGACGGCAGCGTCGGCAGCCTGAACGGCCTCCGCGACCTCACCGGCGAAGTCGAAACCGCCGGGCACGTCAAGCACGTTGATCTTGCAGCTGTCATATTCCACGGGAGCCACGGCCAGAGAAATGGAGATCTGGCGGCGGATCTCTTCGGGATCGTAGTCACAAACGGTATTGCCGTCGGCAATTCTGCCCAGACGGTCCGTGCCGCCGGTGAGATACAGCATGCTCTCAGCGAGGGTAGTCTTGCCGCTGCCGCTGTGGCCAAGCAGCACGATATTGCGGATGTCTTTTGCACTCATAATGGGTCAGTCTCCTTCCGAAAATCGTAAATCCCAGATCGGCTCGCGCCATAAGGTGGGATAATACTCAATGCAGAAATGATATCATGTTTTTCTCTCCATTACAACCATATTTTTCCGCAAATTTCCGTTTTCTTCGTTCGAAGTGTCAATAACGGTCGCTGAGCATCGCGTCGAGGAGCACGCTGAGCGACCACAAGAGCACGTAAACGAGCAGAGAAAGCGGCGTGAGCACGCTGTATGCGCCGACAAAAGTCAAATAAAATGCAAGGAGCGTCGACGCAGTGGCGGCTAAAAATGCAAGCACCGTGCAGCGCCTTGCGGACGTGCAGAGCCGCTTGCTGCCGAGCACGACCTCGGCATACGGCATGAGGCCCTCGCGCATGAGCAGCGCATAGGGCCGCCCGCCGCCGCGCTCGGAGAGGGCAAGACGTGTGGAGAGCTTGGGGTAGACCGCGCGCGCGTCGGTGCCGAACTTGCGCTTTAAGAGCGCGGGGGTGATGTTGCCGTCGCGCACGGCGAGCACGGGTGTGATGCGGCTGCGGCGCAGGGCATGGAGCGCCCAGTCGACATTTTCCGCGGGCATGTACTTCACGGCGAACACCGCGATCAGCGTGCCGTCGACCGAGAGGAACACGCCGGTCTTGAGGCCTAAGCTGCGCGGCAGGTTCACGCCGCGCTTTCTCATAAAGCCCGCTGTGCCGAAGAGCACCGTTTCGCCGTGGATGCGGCCGCCGACGCCGCCCTCTTCGTAAAAGTCGACGTCCTCGACCTGCTCGCGAAAGCCGCCGTCGCTGGCAAGAAGATTGTCAAAAAGTCGGCTCAGACCGCTCTCGGACGCGTGCGCCATCGTCGCGGCGTAGGAGATGACCTTGCCGCTCTCCTCGCCGAACACCCTGAGCCCGCCGAGCGTGATCGTTCCGGGCGGGAACAGGTCGCCGTCAGTCAGAATGACGCAGTTGCTGCGGCGGATGGCGTCCGCGCCGGAAAAGCCCGCCACGGCGCTGCCGCTTTTGGCAAGCCGCACGGCGATGCGCTTGAGCGGCAGCGCGCACACCATCGGGAACGCGAGCAGGTTCGCGCTCGCGAGCAGCACCGAGAGGTTCCACGCAAGCAGCACGCTCTGCCTCGTCTCGAGCGTCGAGAGCACGCCGAACGCGACCGCCGCCACGAGGAAAACCGGCAGCAGCACGCTCTGCCAGCGCGAATACGGGTCGCTTGCGCGCGCGGAATTCGAAAACCCGTTCGGCAGGCCCACGCGCTTGGCAGCGCCCCCCGCCGTCACGGTGACGATATAGGGCGCGTTGCCGATGGCCGCAATGCGGAACGTGTCATACATGCCGCGCAGGCGCAGGCTTTCGCCGAGCAGCGCGCAGTAGACTGACAGCGCCCCCAGCACCGGCAGCGGCAGCGACAGCGCCGCGCGCGCGGGAAGAAAGGCGTAGAGCGCCGTATCGAGCAGCGTGACAAGGCATAGGAACAGCGTCAAAAAGCCCGATGTGACTTTTCCCTGCTTCAGCGAGCGCAGCGCGCCCGCAAAAATGCGCCAGCCGATGGCGCAGACGATCGCCTCGACGGACAGCAGCGGCAGCGCGCGGATCATCGAATTTCCGGTGTACGCCTCCGGCAAAATCGAAAAATGCTCCAGCACGGCCATGACGCACAGCAAAAACGTAAAAATGCCCGCGCCCCGGCGCGCCTTCGTCGCGCCCGAGAGCTGCGCGCGGTAGTCGGAGAGCGTTTCTTCAAGCGGCGGCTCTGGGAGCTCAGGCTCGGGCTCTTCAAACTCCTCGTCTTCCTCCTCTTCCTCCGCGTCGTCGTAGAGCTGCTCGGTGTCGCGCATCTTGCGGCGGGAGAACAGGCCGCGCCGCGGCGGCTCCTCCTCGATGACCGTGTCCTCGCGCTCGGAGAGCGCCTCCTGCACGGTCTGGGCCAGAATGTCCTGCAGGCTCATGGACTTGGGCTCGTCGTCCTGCGGCGGCTCTTCTTCGGGAGCTTCTTCCGGTTCCTCTTCCGGTTCGACCTGTGTCTCGGCCTTTTTCGCGCTGGGGAAAGGGATAACGGGGAGGCGGACGGTCTCGTCCGCCGTTTCGTCCTCCGGTCTTTTCGCCGTCTCCGCCTTTTTCGGCAGGGGGACGACCTTTGCCGGCGGTCTCTTTTCCACCGGCGGCTCGGGTTCTTTTTCTTCCGGTTCGGGCGCGGCGGGCGTGCCGCTGCCGTACTCGGCCAGAATGCTCTCGAGCGTGAATTCCGCGTCCTCGTCCATGCTGCGGGCCGTGTTTTTCAGCAGCAGCTCGGAGTCGGCGAGCGTTTCTTCAAATTCAAGGTCTTTGGGGTCCATATCGTTCCTTCTTTATCCTTACTGCCCCAGGCGCTGGCGCACCGCCTCGTAAAGGAGGATGGCCGCCGCCGCGGAGGCGTTGAGCGACGAAATTCTGCCCTTCATCGGGATGCTGACGAGGAAGTCGCACTTTTCGCGCACCAGTCTCGTCATGCCGTCGCCCTCGCTGCCGATGACGATGGCCGCGGGGCCCTTGAGGTCCGCGGAGTAGAGGTCGCTCGTCCCCTCGGCCGCCGTGCCGAAGACCCAGACGCCCTCTTTTTGCAGCTGCTCCAAAAGCGCGGGGATGTTCGGCACGCGCGCAACGGGCACATAGCTCACCGCGCCCGCGCTCGTCTTGGCGACGACGCTCGTGAGGCCTGCGCTGCGGCGCTTGGGGATGACGACGCCGTGCGCGCCCGCGCACTCCGCCGTGCGGATGATCGCGCCCAAGTTATGCGGGTCGGAGATCTCGTCGCAGACGACGATCAGGGGATTTTCGCCCTTTTCGCGCGCGATGTTCAAAATATCCTCAACGCTGACGTATTCGCGCACACTCGCGAGCGCGATGACGCCCTGATGGGCGTGCGTGCGGGACATGAAGTCGAGCTTGCGCTTGTCCGCGTCGACGACGACCACGCCCGCGGCGCGGGCGGTCGAGGCGATGTGGCCGAGCGTTTTGTCGGTCTCGCCCTTCTGGATGAAAATTTTGTCGATGCTTGTGCCCGCGCGCAGCGCCTCGATCACAGCGTTGCGGCCCTCGATGATGCCGTCGGCCTCCGCGTCCTGAGTGCGCGCGGTCTTTTCCCTGCGTTCCTTATCCATAAAAGAAATTTCTCCTTGTGACAAATTTTTATAGAATACTCCATTGCAACTATAACACAGAACAAGGGCAAGATAAAGAGGGCGCAAAACAAAAGTTCATTGAAAATTCACCGTAGAAAACTTGTGCGATTTTCTTATATATGGTATAGTTGAAATTAATAATTCAAAAAGTGCGCATCTTCGCATTTTTCTGTCTCCCGACAGGAGGAACAACATGGAGCAAAACAACAGAAACAACCGCAGCCGCGGCGACAAGAACCGCCGCCGCGGCGGGGGAATGTGGTCGATCGTCCTGTGGGCGCTGCTGCTGACGATCGGCGTGAACTACCTCTCCGTCATGCTCGATCAGGCCCGCACCGCCGAGTCTTCGTGCGAGATCGCTTACAGCGAGCTTGTCGAACTCGTGGAGGAGGGGAAGGTCAAGTCCATCGAATTCGGCGACACGGTCTTCACCATCACGCCGGTCGACGGCTTTACCTACACGGATGACGACGGCAAGAGCTATGATCAGAACTATACGCTCTTCACCACCATCATTCCCGACGCGACGGAAAAGCTGATCGCCCTGTGCGATGAGCACGGCGTGACCTACACCAAGCCCTATCAGGCGCCTGTTTCGCCGATCCTCACGTTCATGGTGAGCTATATCCTGCCCACGGTGCTGATGGTCGGCGCATTCATGCTGCTGATGAACTTCATCACGAAAAAGTCCGGCGGCATGGGCGGGATCGGCGGCATCGGCAATGTCGGCAAGGCGAACGCAAAGGTCTACATGGAAAAGTCCACCGGCGTGACGTTCGCGGACGTCGCCGGTCAGGACGAGGCGAAGGAATCGCTCGTCGAGATCATCGACTTCCTGCACAACCCCGAAAAGTACACCGCCATCGGCGCGAAGATCCCCAAGGGCGCACTGCTCGTCGGCTCTCCCGGTACGGGCAAGACGCTGCTTGCCAAGGCCGTAGCGGGCGAGGCGAAGGTGCCGTTTTTCTCGATCTCCGGCTCTGACTTTGTCGAAATGTTCGTCGGCGTCGGCGCAAGCCGCGTGCGCGACCTCTTCGCCGAGGCGGCGAAGGTCGCCCCCTGCATCATCTTCATCGACGAGATCGATACCATCGGCAAATCCCGCGACGGCGGGCGCTACGGCGGCGGCAACGACGAGCGCGAGCAGACGCTCAACCAGCTGCTCGCCGAGATGGACGGCTTTGACCCGAGCAAGGGCGTCATCGTGCTTGCCGCGACGAACCGTCCGGAGGTTCTCGACAAGGCGCTGCTGCGCCCGGGCCGCTTCGACCGCCGCATCACCGTCGACCGTCCGAACCTCGCCGGCCGCTTAGCGACGCTTCAGGTCCACACGCGCGGCATCAAGCTCGCCGAGGACGTCGATCTCAAGAAGGTCGCGCTCGCGACCGCGGGCTGCGTGGGCGCGGACCTTGCCAACATCGCCAACGAGGCGGCGCTGCGCGCCGTGCGCAAGGGCCGCAAGCTCGTCACGCAGGAGGATATGCTCGCGGCGTTCGAGTTCGTCATCGCGGGCAGCGAGAAGAAGGGCAGCGTCCTCACCGAGTTTGAAAAGAAGCTCGTCGCCTATCACGAGGTCGGCCACGCGATGGTCGCCTACAAGCAGAAAAACGCCGAGCCTGTGCAGAAGATCACGATCGTCCCGCACACCGAAGGCAGCCTTGGCTACACACTCCTCATGCCTGAGGAGGACAAGACGAACCTGCGCACGCGCGATGAGCTGATGGCGAAGATCGCCGTCTCGATGGGCGGCCGCGCGGCGGAAGAGGTCGTGATGAACACGATGACCAACGGCGCCTCGCAGGATATTCAGGAGGCGACGAGCATTGCGCGCAACATGGTCGCGATGTATGGCATGAGCGACGCGGTCGGCATGGTCGCGCTCGGCTCGGTCCGCAACCAGTACCTCGACGGCGGCTACGGCCTCGACTGCGCGCAGGACACCGCCGCCATCATGGACCGCGAGGTCAAGCGCATCCTCGACGAGTGCTACAAGGACGCCGTGCAGGTCATCCGCGACAACCGCGAGGACATGGACAAGGTCGTCGCCTATCTTCTTGAAAAGGAGACCATCACGGGCGGCGAAATGGTCGCCATCCTCGAAGGCCGCGATCCCTCGACCGTGGAAGAGGCCTACGCTTCCACGCGCAAGAGCAAGGAGGACTTCCGCCCCTCGCAGCCGAGTGTGATCGAAGCGCCCGCCAAGCACATTTCGATGACGAGCGAAAAGATCGAAATGCCGCAGGACAAGGGCGAGGAAACGCCGACGGAGGACCAGCCCTCGACCGAGTCCGAACCGCTGGACGCGCCGCAGGATGAAGCGCCCGACGCTCCCGCGGAAAACACTGACGAAAACAAGTAAACAAGTAAATAGTCAAAAGAAAAATCCCCGCTGTAAAAACAGCGGGGATTTTTTATATCATTTTATACGATCTGGAATAGATAGAACTTGAGATAGTCCGTCTCCGGTACGTTCCAGAGGATGGGGTGGTCGCAGCTCTGCGTGCGCGCTTCGATCTGCCGCAGCTCGACGCCCGCGTCCGCGGCGGCGGAGCGCAGCATGCGCTCAAAGCGCTCGGCAGGCATAAAGTGGCTGCACGACGCGGTCGCAAGATAGCCGCCGCGCGGCAGGAGCCGCATCGCGCGCAGGTTGATCTCCTTGTATCCCTTTTCGGCGTTGTTCGCCGTGCGGCGCGACTTGGTGAACGCCGGAGGGTCGAGGATGATGAAGTCATAGGGCTTTTCGTGCACGGCCTCGATCTGCGGAAGCAGGTCGAAGACATCGGCGGCGAGAAAGTCCATTTTGTCCGTAAGGCCGTTGCGCGCCGCGTTCGCGCGCGCCATCTCGATGGCGCTCTCGGACACGTCCACCGCCGTCACATGCTCCGCGCCGCCTTTGGCGGCGTTGAGCGCGAACGAGCCCGTGTGCGTGAAGCAGTCGAGCACGCGCTTGCCGCGCGCGAGGTGCGCGACGGCGAGGCGGTTGAATTTCTGGTCGAGGAAGAAGCCCGTCTTCTGCCCGTTTTCGACGTCCACGCGGTAGAAAACGCCGTTTTCGCAAATTTCGGTGATGGGGCTCTCGGGCGTCTTCTTGCTGGGGAGGGGGAACCAGCCCTTGTTCTGCGTCAGGCCCTCCTTTTCGCGAAGCGCCACGTCATTGCGCTCGAAAAGGCCGTCGATCCTTTCGCCGTCCTGCTCCAACACCTCGACAATAAGGGGGAAGAGCATATCCTTGATCTTTTCCATGCCGAGCGAAAGCGTCTGCGTGACGAGCAGGTTTTCAAACCGGTCGGCCGTCAGGCCGGGGAAGGCGTCGGCCTCGCCGAAAATGAGGCGGCAGCAGCCGGTCTGCCCGTCCATGACCGCCTTGCGGTAGTCCCAGGCGTAGCGTACGCGCCGCCGCCAGAAATTTTCGTCGAAGCGGTCGTTCGCGTTGCGCGAGACGATGCGCACGCGCAGGCGGCTCAAGCGGCTCAAAAAGCCCGTGCCGAGATATTTGCCCTTTTCCGACACCACGTCGACGAGCGCGCCGTTTTCGCACTCGCTCTCGTCCGGCTCGCGGGCGACGTCGGAGTCGTACACCCAGGGGTGGCCGCTCTCGAGCCAGCGCGTGCCCTTGGCGGTGACGGTCAGGATCGGATAGTCGCGTGCAGCTTTCATAGATCAAAATTCCTTCTTCCAATCAATTTTCCCCATCATACCACGGCAAAAGCCGCGGCACAACTCATTTGTTGAGGAAAAACAGCCCCGCGAGGCACAGCGCAAGCCCCACGAGCTTGTTGACCGTGATGGCCTCGTGATAGGCAAAATAACCGACGAACATCAGAATCGCCGCGATGGCCGCCGCGGAAAACACCTGAAACGCGCTGACCGGCCAGCCCGCCTTGTAGGCGTGCATGCTGCCGGCCTCAAGTCCGACGACGGCAAGGCCGAGCAGGTACGGTGCCCAGTTCATCTGGCTGTACTCGTGCAGAAGATTCGCCCCGCCGCGATTCGTCGCAAAATACAGGATACCTGAAAAGATCGAGCCGATGAGATACGTAACGGTCAGCGACGCGAGCGGGTCGACGCTCTCGGGCAAGGATTTCGCGCAGATGTGGTACACGGTGTTCGACGCCACAACGAGAATGAGCGGCCAGAAGTAAGCCATGATGAATTCCTCCTTGTTTTTTGCCTGCGGGCAGAAAAAAAGACAGCCGGCGATCATGCCTGGCTGCCGGTGGATACCCGCAAGTTTGTTCCAGCTGCTTTCAGTTTATCAGGGCGAAAAACACTTGTCAAGCACGGCTTTGGGCCCGAAGGCGCGGCGATTCCGACAAATTTGTGCGCGTCAGTTCATACAACCTGCCGCTTGTATTTTTCTTCGCGGCGTGCTACGATTTAAGTGTCAATCTTTATCCTGTGCGCCGCTCACTGACCGGCGCGGAATGCAATGGAGGGCATGCTATGAAATATCCCAAAACCGGCGAAGAAGTTTATGTCAGCCTGAATCTTTCCAACACCATGCTCACGGGTCTTGGCAAGGGCACGATCACCCGCGAGGACGTTTCTGTGGACTATCTGAAAAAGCTGTTTGCGCAGCACGGCGTCATCGTTTCGGCCAAGCCCGAATACCGCAACATTATGGAGCGTGTGAACAACACCTACGATTTAGGGCTTGAGATCCCCGAAAAGCTCCGTCTGTTCCAGCTCTCCGAGCAGCACCGCCGTCTGGTGGTCGTGAACATCTCCGGCCTTCAGCGCAAGAACGGCTCGCTGCTCCCGTCCTACACGGAGGAGGAACTCGACGAGGCCACGTTCACGTTTGTCAAGTACTACGTGCAGGGCGAGCACTACGACGAGCTCGTCGAGGAGAATAAGAAGCTGCGCTACGAGCTCGAGCAGGAGATCTCCTGGAGAAACCGCACCGATTCGTAATCGTTCCGGTTTTTCCACAACCTACTTAATCAAAACGGAAGAGGTTCCCGTCGGGAACCTCTTCCGTTTCACTATGTTAAAATGCTTCGCAGAATTCCGCGTCCGCAGACGCGGAAAAAATTGAGCTGGTCAATCGCCGCGACCGACGCGTGGCGATTTACTCCTCTCGCTCCGCGCGTGTCGCAGCCGCCAAGGGCGGCAAGGCATGAAGCGGAGTGCAATTCTTCTTGAAGAAGAGGCTCCGCCTCTTCTTCGAAATTACTTCTTGTCTTCCTCGAGAAGCCCCTTGAAGCTCGCGGCGAGGCCGGCAAGGCTCTGAATCTCGCTCGGGACGATG
>CALAAN010000324.1 GCA_937884915.1 uncultured Oscillibacter sp. | reverse complement strand
CGCACGCCGGTACCCGAGCGCGAATCCATCCGCTCCCTGGCCGCGCATCAGGCGACGATGGTGCTGTTTTTGAGCACTTCGCTCACGGAAAAGCTGCAAGGCGAGCTACTTGCGGGCGGCTATGAGGAGACGACGCCCGCGGCCATCGTCTATAAGGCGACGTGGCCGGAGGAAAAAATCTTCCGCTGCACGGTGGGCACGCTGCATCAGACCGTGACGGAAAACGGCCTTAAAAAGACGGCCTTGATCGTGGTGGGCGGGTGCCTTGGCGACGAATATCTGCGCTCGCTGCTCTACCACCCGGACTTTACGACGGAATACCGCAAGGGGAACGCATGAAGATCGCAATTTTTGCTTACAGCCGCGGCGGCTGCTCGGCAGCGCGGCGCGTCCGCGCGGCGCTGCCGGAGGCGGAGACGCTTTGCTACGCGGTGCCGCGATTGGAGGAGGCGGGCTTTTTGCCGCTTGCAAAGGACGTCTACCGCGCGAGCTTTTCGTCGATGGACGCGCTCATTTTCATCGGTGCGTGCGGCATCGCCGTGCGCGAGATCGCACCGTATCTTGTGAGCAAGAAGACCGATCCCGCGGTGCTCTGCATCGACGAGAAGATGCGGTTTGTGATTCCGCTGCTCTCCGGCCACATCGGCGGTGCGAATGATTTGGCGCGACGACTGGCGGGCGCGCTCGGGGCATCGGCAGTCGTCACCACCGCGACGGACGTGAACGGAAAATTTGCCGTCGACGCCTGGGCGGCGAAAAACGGCTGCGCCATCTTGAGTATGCCGCTTGCGAAAAAGGTCGCGGCGGAGATTTTAGAGCACGACGTGCCGCTCGTGAGCGAGTTTCCCGTCAAGGGTGCGCTGCCGAATGGCATCGTCGAAAGCGGCGCGGGGACACTTGGCATTTTGATCGGCGTCCACACGAAAGCACCGTTTGCGCAGACGCTGCGGATCGTGCCGCGGCTGCTGCACGTCGGCGTCGGCTGCTGCAAGGGCATTTCGAAGGAAGCCGTCGAAACGGCTGTTCAGACGGTGCTTGCGAGCCATGACTTGGATTTGGCCGCCGTCAAGGGCGTCTATTCCATCGACTTAAAGCGGCAGGAGGCTGGGTTGCTCGCCGCCTGCGAAGAGCATGACTGGCCCGCGGTGTTTTATACGGCAGAGGAATTGCAGGCCGTGGGGGGGGAGTTCACCGAATCCCCCTTCGTGCAGGAAATAACGGGCGTCGGCAACGTCTGCGAGCGCGCAGCGCTGCTTGGCGCGGACAACTTATTGGTGAGAAAAACAGCGGTGAACGGCGTGACCGTCGCTGTGGCGGCGGAGGATTGGGAGGTTTCCTTTGGGTAAAGTGATCGTGGTGGGCATCGGCCCCGGCAGCTATGAGGATATGACGATCCGCGCCGACCGCGCGCTGCAAGCGTGCGACGCCATCGTCGGCTACGGCGTGTATGTCGACCTTGTGAAAAGCCGCTATCCCGACAAGGAGTTTTACTCCACGCCCATGACGCAGGAGGCGAAGCGCTGCGCGCTCGCGCTCGATCTGGCACGCGAAGGCAAGACCGCGGCGATGGTCTGCTCGGGCGACAGCGGTATTTACGGCATGGCGGCGCTCGTATACGAGCTGCGCGGCGAGAGCGAAGAGCCAGAGATCGAGGTCATCCCCGGTCTGACGGCGGCGTGCAGCGCCGCGGCGCTTCTGGGCGCGCCGCTGACGCACGACTTTGCCGTCATCAGCCTGAGCGACCGCCTGACGCCGTGGGAGACCATCGAAAAGCGCCTGACGCACGCGGCAAAGGCTGATTTGACCATCGCGCTTTACAATCCCGCGAGCCGTTCGCGGCCCGAGCATTTGAAGCGCGCGTGCGGCATCCTGCTGCGCGACCTGCCGGGCAGCCGCCTCTGCGGCATCGCGCGCAACATCGGCCGCGCGGGCGAGAGCTGGCGCATCCTGACGCTTGGAGAGCTCGAAGAGGCAGAGGTCGATATGTTCTGCACGGTGATCGTCGGCAACGCATCGACGAGAGAAATTGCGGGGCGGCTCATCACGCCGCGAGGGTACAAAAATGTGTAAGATCTGCATTTTCGCAGGCACGACGGAGGCGAGATGGCTCGCGGAGCTTTTGAGCACCCAAAGCGTCGCCGTCACGGCCTGCGTGGCAACGGAATACGGCGAAACGCTCCTGCCCGAAGGGGGCAATGTGACAGTGCGCTCGGGACGTATCCCCGTGGGAGAGATCATCGAAATGCTCTCCGAGACAAAATTTGACTTGGTGATCGACGCGACGCACCCCTACGCGGCGTCGATCACTGAGAGCGTCGCGCATGCCTGCGCGGAGACAGGCACAGAATACCTGCGCCTTCTGCGCGAGGAATCGGACAAGGTGTCTGGTGTGCAGTACGCATTGGACGCGGAGGACGCGGCGGCGTACCTTTCTAAAACGGACGGAAATATCCTGCTGACGACCGGCAGCAAGGATTTGAAGACATACAGCAAGATCAAAGACTTTACCGCGCGCGTCTACGCGCGCGTGCTGCCGCTGGACGCGTCGCTCGCGCTCTGCCGCGAGGCGGGCGTGCAGCCGTCACACATTCTGGCGATGCAGGGGCCGTTTTCCGAGGAGATGGACATGGCGATGCTGCGCGCGGTGTCGGCCAGATGGCTCGTGACGAAGGACGGCGGCGAGGCGGGCGGTTTTTCCGCCAAGGTCGCCGCGGCGCGAAAGGCCGGGGCAAACGTGCTCGTGATCGGACGGCCGAAGCAGCGGGAGGGAAAGTCCTTTTCGCAGGTGCTGGAAATTCTGGAGCGCCGCTTCGGCTTCAAGTTCCCGCAGAGCGTGCGGATCGTCGGCATCGGGCCGGGCAGCAGGGATGCGATGACGCAGGAGGCGCGCCGCGTGATCGAAGAGG
>CALAAN010000323.1 GCA_937884915.1 uncultured Oscillibacter sp. | reverse complement strand
CAACGCCCGAGAGTGCCGTCACCATCACGGAGACGCTGCCCTGCAGCGAACTCTGCTTAGAGCGGAACGTCAGGTTTTCCGACGTGATGAGCGGATAGGTATTCAAAAGGATCAGCACCGCCAGAATGATGGCGATATAGCTGAAGCTAAATTTTCGCTGCAAGCTCGCATGCATCTGCACGGCGCTGCCCCCTTTCTTTTTTCTTTAGTGATATCTCAGTCCTTCAAATAGTACCCGACGCCCCACTTTGTCAGGATGTGCTGCGGCGCGGCGGGGTTTTCCTCGAGCTTTTCGCGCAGCCTCCGGATGTGCACATCCACCGTGCGGTAGTCGCCCGCGTAGGTGTAGCCCCAGACAAGGTCCATCAGATTTTCGCGCGAGTAAACGCGGCGCGGATTCTTGACGAGAAGCTCAATGAGGTCGTATTCCTTGGCCGTGAGCTCGACGATCTCGCCGTCCTTGACGGCAACGCGCTGCTCGGGGTCGAGCGTGATGCCGCCCGCGGTCAGAAGAAGCGTTTCGGGCTGCTTTTGCTGCGGGGCCGCGTTCGCACGGCGCAGCAGCGCGCGGATGCGCGCCTTGAGCTCCAGAATGTTAAAGGGCTTTGTGATGTAGTCGTCCGCGCCGGACTCAAGGCCGATGATCTTGTCAGTGTCCTCGCTGCGGGCGGTCAGCATGATGATCGGCACGTTCGAAAATTCGCGGATGCGCATGCAGGCCGTCAGCCCGTCCACCTGCGGCATCATCAGGTCAATAATGATGAGGTCGAAATCGCCCGTTTTGGCCATGTCGATTGCGGTCGCGCCGTCGTAGGCGGTCTCGACCGTGTAGCCCTCGTTTTCCAGATTGAATTTCATGCCCTTGACGAGAAGCTGCTCGTCGTCAACCACCAGAATTTTCATTGCCATCCTCCTCCGTGAATGTGATCTGTGCGCGGAAGCCCTCGAGCTTCGCCTCTCCGATGCCCTTGACGTTCAAAAGGTCCTCCGCCGCCGTAAAATCGCCGTGCTCTGTGCGGTAGTCGATGATCGCCTGCGCGAGCGACGGGCCGATGCCCGTCAGCGTTTCAAGCTCCTCCGCCGTCGCGGTGTTGACGTTCACAAGCGTCACGACGTGCGTGGGCGCGGTGATCTCGTCGGTCTTGTCCTGCGTCGTCACAGTGTAATTTCCGTGCGCGGTACCCTCATACGACGTTTTGTGCAGAAAAACGAGCGAAACGGTGAACAGCACCGTCAGCGCGGCAAGCACAAGGTAGACGCCGCTGATTTTGGTTTTCTTTTCTTCCTTTTCCACGGTTGCGCTCGCCTGCCTTTTTTGTTATACTGATGTCGAAGCGTGCCGAACGGCGCGCTCCTCTTCACTGTATTCCGTATTTGATTGTATCATACAACGAGGTATATTTCCATGAAAAAACGCCGCCTGTTTTCACTTTTTTTATCCTTTGCGCTCCTGCTCCCGCTCTTTGCGCTGACGAGTGCCGACGCTTATGAGGACTTCGATCTCGACGCGAAGGCCGGTCTTCTCATCGAGGCCGGCACGGGCGAAATTCTCTATGAAAAGAATGCCCATCAGGAAAACTACCCCGCATCGCTCACGAAGGTGATGGTCGCGCTGCTGGTGTTCGAGGCCATCGACGAGGGCAAGATCGCGCTGACCGACTCTGTCACCGCGACGGAGACGGCGTTCGAGGGGCTGTCGAGCGACGGCAGCACGGCGAATATCGTCCCCGGCGAGACGATGACGGTCGAGCAGCTGCTCAACTGCATGCTCATCGTCTCGGCAAACGAGGCGTGCAACATTTTGGGTGAAACGCTCTACGGCTCGGTCGACGCCTTTGTCGCGCGCATGAATGAACGCGCCACGGAGCTCGGCTGCGAGCACACGCACTTTGCCAACGCCACGGGCCTTCACAATTCCCAGCACTACACGACCGCATGGGACCTCTACCTCATCACGCGTGAGGCGATGAAGCACGACAAGTTCATGGAGATCTGCAACTCCAAGAGCTACACCGTACCCGCCACGAACATGACCGAAACGCCGCGTGAGCTGCACTCGACGAACTTCCTCATTTCCAACTGGCGCGCCCGCGGCTATGTGTACCGCGACGCGCAGGGCATCAAGACCGGCTCAACGCCCGAGGCGGGCTACTGCCTCATCTCGTCCGCCCTGCGCGGCAGCCGCCACATGATCAGCGTGGTGCTGGGCGCGGAGCGCGTGACGCTTGAGGACGGCGTGACCATCCAGACGCGCAGCTTCTCCGAAACGTCGCGCATGTTCGACTGGGGCTTTGACAACTTCGTCCTCCGCGACGTTCTCTCCTCCGCCGACCTTGTGCAGGAGGTGCCCGTCGCGCTCTCGAGCGAGGCGAGTTACGTTTCGACCCACGCAGCGGAGAATATCTCCTGCCTGCTGCCCGACAATGTCGAGCCCGACATGCTCGAGCGCACCGTGACACTCACGAACGACACGGTCGACGCGCCCGTCTCCGCGGGCGACGTGCTTGGCAAGCTGACGCTCTCCTACAACGGCAAGGTCTACGCCGAGACGGACCTTTTAGCGCTGAACGACGTGTCCGCTTCGTGGTTCCTGACGGCGCAGCGCAGAGTATCCGACTTTTTTGCAAAGCCGCTTGTCCGCTTTCTGCTCATCGCGGTGGTACTGCTTGTCGTCGCGCTCGTCGTCTATGTGACGATGTTCTCCCGCCGCCGTCGCTACGGCCACCGCCGCCGCGGCGCAGCACACAGCGGCTACCGTGGGCGGAGACGCAGATTCTAAATCATCAAAAAAGGGACGCAAAAGCGTCCCTTTTTTGATAAACGCCTCGCAGAGTTTTTACCCACAAAGGGTACGCGGCATCCGTAAAGCAGCAAAGCTGCTAACGGCTGCCCAGGTGTCCGCAGACACGAAAATAATTTAATTCGTTCTCTGCCGCGACATGCGCGTGGCAGAAAACACTTTGCGCGGAGTGAGCGTTGAATTGTCCGCTTAAAGCGGACAACCGAGGCGCAGAACGCAGCGGATTTTTCTCGAAGAAGCGGCTTTGCCGCTTCTTCGAAATCACTAGTTGAGTGTCACCACGTTGTTCCCCTGCGGGAACTCCACGAAGCGGATGGAGTAGATGTCGGCGGTAATGTAGGCACTGCGGCCTGGGTGAAACAGCGTGATATAGTCGTTTCCGACCTCCTGCAGCGTGCCGACCGCCACGACCGTGTTCTGCGAGCCGACGAGGAAGCTCACGATGACCGCGCGGCCGATGTTGCGCGCGAGCATTCCCTTCCACGAATTGTAGGCCATCTTGTCGACGGTCTGGGATTCTTCGATCTTGTCGGGCGTGGGCTGGAACTGCCCGTTTGCACTGCCCTGCGGCACAAGCGACACGCTCCCTGCTCCCGACGAACCGCCAAGCATCTCCTCATAGCTCTGGCTTGCGTTGTTGTTACTGTTGTTATTACTGCTATTATTGCTGTTGCCGCTCTGCTGCGCGCTCGCCATCGCGGGCACGGCGAGCTTCTCCTCATAAAGGCACGGCATGCTTTTTCCCATCTGGATCATAAAAACGTCCTCTCCCTTTCCCGATGCTGCTGATTTGCTTTTCTCAGGTGTCGTAATACGCGGCGGTGGGGTTATAAAAGCAGTGGTCGCCGATGCGCATGACGAACGTTCCCACATTCGAAGGGAAATTCGCGCGGCAGGACGGCGAAAACGGGTTAAAGAACCACAGCGCCTCGCCAAGGCCTGAAAGCCGGTTGCCCACAATGGCCCAGTCCGCGATCTCGTAATGGATATCGGTCGGGCGCATGTTGTAGATGTTCTGCGGGTTGTAGGCGCCGTGCTCGGTCTCGCTCGCGCAGACGAACTGCCCCGGCTGAAAGATGATATTGCGGATGCTGCCCTGCCCCACACGCGCGTATTCGCCGCCCGTCGAGCGCACGCGGTTCATCACGACGCTCGCTACGGCTTTCATCCCATTCTCGCCCTCGCCGCCCGCTTCGCACTCGATGAGGCGCGCGAGCAGCTCCCTGTCGGAATAGGCCATGTCGATCTCCTCCCCCATTTTTTCTTCCCTGCCAGTCTATGCGTCTCGTGTGCGTGAGGGACCAAAAGCACGCAAAAAAGCGCCGTAGATGAACTTCATCTGCGGCGCTTTCGCTTTGTTCAGTTTTCCTCATCCGGCAGCGGAAGCTCCTCCGCTTCCGGCGGCGCTGCGCCGTAGGCGCCCTTCATCTTGAGCTCCTGCCACTGCTCCTTGGTGATGAGCAGCTGGCGGGGCTTTGAGCCCTCGAACGGGCCCACGATGCCGCGCGTCTCCATCTCGTCGACGATGCGCGCCGCGCGCGAATAGCCGAGCTTCAGTCTGCGCTGGAGCATCGAGACAGACGCCTGTCCGGTCTCCATGACCACGTCGATCGCGGCGGGGAGCAGCTCGTCGCCTTCGTCGGCGGCGCTCTGCTCGGGCGCGGCGTTTCCACCGCCCTTGCCGCTGCCCTTCTCCTTTTCGGCGACGGCAGCGTTGATCTTGTCGATGACGGATTCGTCATAGTCCGTCTCGCCGTTTTCCTTGACGAAGTTGACCACGCGCTCGATCTCCTCGCTCGAGATGAAGCAGCCCTGCACGCGCTTGGGCTTGCCCTCGCCGAGCGGGGCGTAGAGCATGTCGCCGCGGCCGACGAGCTTTTCCGCGCCCGCGGTATCGAGGATGATGCGCGATTCCATCGCGGAGGCGACTGCGAACGCGATACGGCTCGGGATGTTGGCCTTCATCAGGCCCGTGATAACGTCTGCAGACGGACGTTGCGTCGCGATGACTAAATGCATACCCGCGGCGCGGCCCATCTGCGCCACGCGGCAGATCGACTCTTCGACCTCCTTCGCCGCGACGAGCATCAGATCGGCCAACTCGTCGATGACAACAACGACGCTCGGCAGCTTCTTGAGCGTTTCGTCCGTTTCCGCCACCTTATTATAAGAGGCAAGGTCCTTGACGTTGTGCTCGGAGAACATCTTGTAGCGCTTCATCATCTCGTACACGGCCCATTGCAGCGCGCCCGCGGCCTTCTTCGGGTCGGTGACGACGGGGATGAGCAGGTGCGGGATGCCGTTGTAGGGCGCAAGCTCGACCATCTTCGGGTCGACCATGATGAAGCGCACCTCTTCGGGCGTCGACTTATAGAGCATCGAGACAATCAGCGAATTCGTGCACACGGACTTGCCCGAGCCCGTCGTACCGGCGATGAGCACGTGCGGAAGCTTCGAGATATTCCCGACGATGTTCTTGCCGCTGATATCCTTACCGACGGCGAAGGCCGTCGTGGAAGGGTGGGTGGTGAACTCCGTGGATTCGAGCACCGTGCGGATGCTGACGGGCGAGACGAGCTTGTTCGGCACCTCGACGCCGACGACGGAGATCTTGTCGGGGATCGGCGCGATGCGCACGCCGCTCGCGCCGAGCGCGAGGGCGATATCATCCTGCAGGTTCGTGATCTTCGAGAGCTTCACACCCTGGCTGAGCGTAAACTCATAGCGCGTGACCGACGGGCCGCGCACCACATCGCCCGGCTGAGCGTCCACGCCGAAGCTCGTGAGCGTCTGCGCAAGACGTCGGGAGTTGTTGCGCAGCTCCGCGCCCGCCTCGGCGGCGTTCGTCACGCTGCCCTCTTTTAAGAGCGTGATGGGCGGGTACTGATACGCGGGAGGCTGAGGCTGCTTATCGCCGCCCTCGATCTCGCGCGTGACCTCCTCGCGCGCGGCGTCGACCTCGGCGCGGCGGAGCTTGTCCTCCTGCTTGTCGGTCAGCACGGCGGGAGCCGCTGCGGCGGCGGGCGTATTCTGCACACTCGGCGTGTACATGATGGGAGCAGGCGTCGGGACAGTCGGCGCGGGCACGCTCACGGGAGCGCTCGGCGCTGTGTCAAACGGCGGCAGGTCGAAGTCGTCGGCCTCCACCGCCACGGGCTTGGCAGATGCGGACGGTGCGGCGGCGGAAGAAACAGGCGCGGCTGTCTTCGTCTCCGCGGCACTTCCACTCGCGAGCAGCTCATCGGGACTCTTGATATTGTCGGACTTCTTGCGGAAGAAGCCGCCCGAGGGATTCTTCCTGATGACGCGCTCCTCGCCGTCGAGCGGAATGTCGATGGCGGCCTCCGGCGTGTGGACCGGCGCGCTGCGGCGCGGCGCATGGGCGCGCTGCGGCGGGAGCTCGTCTTCTTCCATCGGCT
>CALAAN010000322.1 GCA_937884915.1 uncultured Oscillibacter sp. | reverse complement strand
GTCTTACGCAATTTCCGGCTACTTCGGATTTGTGCAAACCTGTTTTTGCCTGCCGGGGCGGCATTGCTTCGCTCGCCGAAGGTTAGTTGGTGGATTCTATGTAGATTTCTTCGGCTTTCTGTTGGGCGGTGGTGAGCAGGTCTTTTGCGTTGCCAAGGTTTTGCTTTTCCATTTGTTCCAGTGCGTCGGTGATGGCGTTGAACAGCAGATGGTACATCTTTTCGTAGTTCATAGTATAGTCCTCCTATCGCAATACAAATGTAATACTTTTATATTACACATATTTGAACAATAATGCAATACACTTGTCATATAAAATGTATTGCGGGTGAGACTATGGCCTTTAAGATTCCAAGCGTACCGCCGACGACCAACAAATCGGTGCGTTTTCCAAACGATATGCTCGAAGAGATCGAGAACGCGATCCGCGGCAAGGACTGCACATTCTCGGCATTCGTCGTCGCAGCTGTCCGAGCTGCACTTGACGACTTAAAAGAACAAGAAAACGACCGCTGATGCGGTCGTTTCTTTGTATGCGGCGAGCGCAGCAATGCCGCGCCCGCAAGCAGTCTGCCGCCCGACTACCGTCACACGCGCCTCACGAAGTAAGGCGCGGTTGCGACCGGTCGCGACTCGCAGGGACTCATGGCGAAGCCATGTACACCGCACTCACACTGCACAGCGCGTGCAGTCACTCAAGCCTCAGACGGCCAATGTGCGGGGTCGAGGGGGAAGGCCCCTCGTCCTTTCTCTCGGGGGTTGCAAAGGGGGATACTCTCTTTCGAGAAAGAGAGTATCCCCCTTTTACGCACTCCCGCACGGTACGGGAATCGTCCTCCTGCACAGTGTTGGAAAAAGCCCTTTCACGCCTCCGGCGTCAAAACGCCTTTCTCTGTAACGAGCATTGTGCAGCGCATATCATGCTCCTCGACCGGCACTTCGGGCGACATGAGCTGCTCACGGCAGATCAGCACCGTCGGGCAGTGGAGCTGCGGCAGCAGACGGTCATAGTACCCGCCGCCCTGACCGAGACGGCGGCCCTTGCGGTCGAACGACAGGCAGGGCACGACGGCGAAGTCGATGTCCGCCGTGGTGACAAGAGCGCAGCTCTTTTTCGGCTCTAAAATGCCGTAGGCGCCCGCCTCCAGATCGTCCATCGAGCGCACGACGCACAGGTCGATGGCGTGCTCGGCGGCACAGCGGGGCAGGATCAGCGTCTTGCCCGCGGCGATGGTCTCGTTCATAAAGAGCGAGGTGTCGATCTCCTTTTCGGTGCCGGCAAAGGCGAAGACGACCTTCACACTCTTGTACTCGTCCAGCGCGAGCAGATGACGGCAGATGGCCTCAGAGCTCTCGGCCTTGTAGGCGGGATTGAGCGTGCGTTCTTTCTTGCGGATAAAGGTTCTCAATGCTTTTTTCTCTTCGATCACGGACATGGGAAATACCCTCCTGATGCTTTTCAGAATTTGACAGCAATATCGTAGCAAAAAGCGGGGGAAAAGGCAAGCTGCCGAAGAAAGTAAAATAATATCCCGCCGTGCTTGTGAAAAGAAATTGACAGTAAATTTTAATTTTGTTATCCTTAATAAGAATGGATACGCGGCTGACCGCGTCAAACAGAGGAGGAAATTTTACCATGGCTATGCTGCTCAAGGGAGCCGAGGTCGCCAAGGCGCTGACCGAGGAGCTCCATGCAAAGACGGAAGAACTGAAGAAAAACGGCGTAGAGCCCTGCCTTGCCATCCTGCGCGTCGGCGCGCGTGAGGATGACCTTGCCTATGAACGCGGCGCGCTCAAGCGCTGCGAAAAGGTCGGCGTCGCCGTCCGTCAGGTCGTCCTGCCCGAGGACGTGACGCAGGAAGTGCTGATGGAGAACATTCACGCGCTCAACACGGACGAAAAGGTCCACGGCGTGCTGATGTTCCGCCCGCTGCCGGGGCACCTGGACGACGAGGCGGCCCGCGCGGCGCTCGACCCGAAAAAGGACATGGACGGCATCACCGACGGTTCCATGACCGCCGTGTACGCCGGTACCAAGGGCGGCTATCCCCCCTGCACCGCCGCGGCCTGCGTGGCGCTGCTCAAGCACTACAACATCCCCATCAAGGGCAGGCGCGTCGTCGTCATCGGCCGCAGCCTTGTCATCGGCAAGCCGGTTTCCCTGCTGCTGCTCGCCGAGCACGCGACCGTGACCATCTGCCACAGCCGCAGCGAGAACTTGCCCGACATCTGCCGCGAGGCCGACATCCTCGTCGTCGCCGCCGGTAAGGCCGGTATGGTCGGCGCAGAGAGCGTGCGCGCCGGTCAGGTCGTGCTGGATGTCGGCATCCACGTCGGCGCGGACGGCAACCTCTGCGGTGACACCCGTTTTGCCGAGGTCGAGCCGATCGTCGAGGCCATCACCCCCGTTCCCGGCGGCGTTGGCACCGTGACGAGCACGATCCTTGCAAGCCACGTTGTCGAGGCGGCGGAGCGCGCGGCGAACCAGTAATTTTCGCAATTCAGCCGGCATAGAAGAGAAAGGAAACTGATCGGACAAGAGAACAGGAGAGAACTCATGGGACTTTACGATTTCGTTGATCGCGGCAAAGCGAAGCCAAAGCGCCTGACAGGGCCCATCGCGCTCTGCTGTGTGCTGTTTCTGCTCTTCGGCGGCCTGACGTACTGGGCCTGCCACCACCAGTTCCGCTTCCACGCGTTTATTTCCGACTTAACGGACAGCACGCGCGACGCGCGAAGCTCGGAGACGTTTCGCGTCACCGTGAATGGAAGCGAAACGGATGCGGAGATCGACGATCTCAGCGACCTTTTGTACCTCATCGACAAGGCGGGCGCGGGCCGCACCGGCGACGCGCCGGTGGAGGCTCC
>CALAAN010000321.1 GCA_937884915.1 uncultured Oscillibacter sp. | reverse complement strand
GGAAAGGAGAAATAATTAAAACCACCCCTTTTGAGATGGTTTTTATTATACGTGATAAGATGACGACTTATAAAACGCTATACCACTTGATGGTACGCAGTATGAGCGAAGCCATCGACCTTTACGACGAAGGTAAAGGCATTCTTGCCCGTGAAGTCCTGAAAAAAGCCCTGTTGGACGCAGAAGACCAAGTCATTTCACACGACATCATTTCCGACGAGCCCATCAGCAATGACCACAGCAGTGCCGACCCAGCAAAAGGCTAAAAAAGCAGCACCCCTAAGCGGCGAGCGCAGCAATGCCGCGCCGTCAGAAGAGCGGGGTGGATAATCCAAAAAGGAGGGGCGAGGCCCCTCCCTTTTGGTCGTTAGGGGGTGCAGGGGGCGAAATCGAAACGTCCCCTGCCGTTCTCTTGGGGGATTCAAAGGGGGTATTCTCTCACGTGAGAGAATACCCCCTTTGCCCTGCGCAGTCCCATGCCAATGGGACGTTTCCCGCACGGCGCGGGAATTCCGTGCAGGAGTTATCTCCTGCCCTGTTGTTTCGCACACAAATACAGCACCGCTTCGACTACTCCCCCGCCGACGGCGAGGGCCTTGTCCGAGATCGTCGTGCAGTACTCTATCTTGCATCGCGGGTCGACGTCGCCGGACTTCATACCCTTTTTGACCGGCACACCGTCGTCCAGCACGCCGCGCAGCACGCCGCTGATGGTGCACTTCATCGGCATGTCTTCGACAAAACCGATGGTCTCGCCCTCCTCGACCGTGTCGCCGATGCGGTGAACGGCGGTGAAAATGCCGTCGCACGGCGCGCGCAGCACGCGCTCGCCCGCAAAGCCACCAATGAAGCCCGGAATGTTCGTGTTCGGCAGCGCGCTGCCGGAGTAGATGACGCGTCCGAGCGTGTGGCCGCGCATCGTCTCGACGACCGCGTGGCAGTCCTCCCCCGCCGTGAAGCCGGGGCCAACGCCCACGACGATGGGCGCGTCCGTGATCTTCGTGCCGAGGTTGCGCTTAGCTAAGATTGCGTCCACGAGCGCGTCGGGCGCAAGCTCCTCGCGGCAGGCGCACTCGGGGTCGGCTAAGACAGGCAGCACGCCCTCGCGCAGCAGCTTCTTGGCCTCCGCGGCATTCTCCGCGCGCACAGCGCGCAGACCCTCGACCGTCGTCTCTCCATGGACGATGGCGTCGGAAAACGCCACCGTGCGGCGGATGGCCGTCGGGCGGGCGAGGTCGGTCATCACCACGTCGATCCCGCAGCGCCAAAGGCGCATGGCCGCGCCGCTCGCGATATCTCCCGCGCCGCGAATCAATGCAAGCATACATATACCCCCTGATGCAGACTGCCCGCGA
>CALAAN010000320.1 GCA_937884915.1 uncultured Oscillibacter sp. | reverse complement strand
TCTCCTCCGGCATCGGCTCGGGCTCGGGGGTAACAGTGGTAGAACTGCTGTAACGGCGGGTAACGGAAACCGTGCACACAGCAGAAGCCGCCGTGTAGTTCGTGCTTTCGGCATAATTGGCCGTAAAGGTGTAAGACTCTGTGCGGTTGGGCAGGACGGCGAAATATGTGCCATTCTCGCTATCGACGGTGATGCCATTGTCGCACGTCACAGTCACATTGCCCTCTTCGGGCGCGCCCGTCACGGTCAGCGTGACCTTGCCGCCGCCGCGCAGGGAATCGGGAGTAGCGATGATGGTCAGCTGCGGCTCGATCTTGGCGATGGTCACATACGCAAAGCCAACCAAATCATTGCTGTCCTTGCTCGCTTTGAAGTAGACCTTATACGTGCCGGCGTTTGTAAAGGTCGGATTCTTCTCGCTGTAAGTCGTACCGTCGGTCGAATAGGTAACTTCGATTCCCTCGACCGCCGTCACAGTGATAAAATGCTCTGCACCATCATAATTGCCATTGTAACCTTCGGACTGAACAGAAAGTCTTCCATTGGTGTAGGACCATTTCTGCTCGGTCTTGCTGTAAGCCCAGTAAGGCTCATTCTCAGACTTCTCGCCAACATAAACTTTGAAGTCTTTGTATGTCGTATACTGGTCCGGCATATCCATCATCTTTGCCAGTTCTTCTTTCATCGTGGCAAGAGCATCTTCAGAGGCAATTACAGATACATCCACGTAGAATGCACGAAACTCAAACGCAGCTTCTTTTACCGCCGTCATATCCATTGTTGCTCCAGAACTGCGGAAAAATGCATTCCATCCAAACTCTATATTTTCTCCCTTAATTGTTACATTCTGCAAGGTTCCATTCTTACTCTTGTGAAGGAATGCTTTGTCTCCGATTCTCTTTACATTCTTCCCAATTTCAATGCTTTTGAACTCCTTGTCTTCGAATACACCAGGAGAATTGTCACTATGGCTCTTTGCATCTGCAATGCTGGTCACAGGTGCTCCCTCAAATGTATCCGGAATCACCAAATCGACATCGCTGCCAGTCACACCTTCATAGCCGATAACGGTTGCTTCTTCGCTGTCACAGAGATAAACAACACCATTCTCATCTTTTTTGGTGCCGCCACCCTCAAGAAGCACATTGCCAGTATATTTAACAATATCTTTATTGGCAATAATCTCAGCCTTCACCGCAGAATCAGCGCAATAAATCACTTCAAGTGCTTCGTCCCCAGAAAACGCAAGCGAATTCAGCGTAATCTGGCTCGATTTGAAAGTAAGCGTCTGCAAAGCCTTCAGGTTAAACATAGAGCCATAGCCAAGCGTCAACTCACCCGTTCCGGTAAATGTAACTTCGGTCAAAGTTTCATTTCTACAAATGGCATTATAGCCGATCTCCGTCACCGCCTCGGGCACATCGAAAGACGTATCTGCCTTTGCGCTCGGGTAGTAGTAAAGCTTTGTCTGCCCCTTATTATAAAGAACGCCGTCCACCGCTTTGAACGCGGTATTGCCTTCGGCAACTTCGAACTGCGTACAAGCTGTCAGTTGGGCCAAAGCACCTGCACCGATGTCTGTTACATCCTTGCCGATGCTAACTTCTGTAACATTTCCCCAAGCAATAAACGACTTAGTGCCAATACTGGTGATACCATCGCCAACCACAATTTTAGTGGCAGAGTTAAACGAATTCCACCACGGATAGTCATGGAACTCACCATTGCTTCCCGATTCCGAATCCGTCGACGGGTCGAGGTTCGGCATTGCACCGTTGCCGGTGACCGTCAGCACACCATCCTCACCGAGCGTCAACGTGATGGTGGTCTTCTCGCCCTCAGACGTCATCGTGATCGTATTATCTTCGGTCGCCACCTGCCAGACGTGTCCGTCGATATCCGTTACCTCGCTTGGCGTCTCGTCTTCGTTGTCTTCCGCCATTGCCGTCACCGGCAGTAAGGATATTATCATTGTCATAGACAATAATAATGCCAAAAAATGACGTTTCATGTTGTTACCTCCTAAAGTTACTCTATCGTTTGCCCGCCTCCGCGGGCTGGGTTTACGTGATTTTGGGCGTTTCGGCGCAGAATTTGCAAAATGTCGCCGGATCACAAAACAAAAACGCCCCATTTCAGCAGAGCCGAATGGAGCGCGTTCGAAATTGCAACCGGCTGTCATAGCGTAGTCCCCGCGAGGAGAGGCGTTAGACCCATCTGGCTTTGCGTCGCCGCCTTTCGGCGGTTTTGCCAAAGTATTGGTATTTTGAGGCGGAATCGATATTCCGAATATGCAAAGAAAGTGAACGATCTTGTCGTTTTCTTTACTTATAGCAAAATATAGCACATTTTCCACGCAAAGGCAGGGGAAAATGCAAAAATGAATAGAATTCACGCAACTCTCAGGAAAAATCAGGGACGGGCACGACATTTCCGTGTCCTTTCGAGCCGCTGCGCAAAGTCAAAAATCCTGCATTTCCATACATTTTTGTTGTGGATATAGTGGAGACTTTATCCGCAATGGATATTCATCGCACAGAATATGAATTCTGTTTTTGCTGCGCGCTGCAAAATCTTCCAGCGCTTGCTTTGGATAAATTGGCGGCTTTTCCAAAGACTAAGTGCAGTTTATCGAGTATAAAAGGAGTTTTGATAGATGAAAGCAACCGGAATTGTCAGACGGATCGATGACCTTGGCCGCGTCGTCATCCCCAAGGAGATCCGCCGCACCATGAGAATCCGCGAGGGCGACCCGTTGGAGATCTACACGAGCAAGGACGGGGAGGTCATTTTCAAGAAGTACTCGCTCATGGGCGGCGTGGACGAGTTTGCCGCGCAGCTGTGCGACACGCTGAGCAAGTCGACCGGCACGAGCGTCGCCGTGACCGACCGCGACAGCGTCATCGCCGCGGCGGGCAGCGCGCGCCGCGACCTCATCGGCAAGCGCATCAGCCCCCAGCTCGAGCAGATCATGGAGGACCGCGGCATTTACCGCGCCGTGCCGAGCGAGCGCAGCGTGTTCGTCACCGAATCGCTCGACCGCTACTGCGCGGCCATCGCCGCGCCCATCATCTCCGAGGGCGACGCGCTCGGGCTCGTCGTCTTCATCGGCACCGAGGGCGAGTCGACCGCAGGCGAGACGGAGTACAAGCTCGCGCAGGCCATCGCAGGCTTTCTCGGCAAGCACATGGAGAGCTGAAACAGAGTCAAGACCACCCGTAAAACGGGTGGCTTGCACAAGCCCTATAAGGGCTTAAG
>CALAAN010000319.1 GCA_937884915.1 uncultured Oscillibacter sp. | reverse complement strand
GGAAGAGGTAGTCTCTCCACATCGGGTAGTACGCGGCCTTGACGTGGACGCCGTCGCCGGAGTATTCGGGCGTCAGCGCGCCGGTATCATCGTCGAAGACGGGGTTGCAGTCGATGTAAAAGACCGTCTCGTTGTCGGCGAGCTTCTGAAGTTCTGCATTGCGTTCGTCGATGGTGGAGTTCTTGAAGAATGTCGTATCGGACTTTTCCTGCGTCGTGTGGAAAATAGCTTGCAGGAAGATAATCGCGTCCGGCTGGAGCTCGCGCACCTCGTCGAGCAGCACCTTGTACTGCGCGGCCCAGCTTTCCGCCGTGCCGGTGCCGAGCTCATTGATGCCGAGCATCAGGTAAATTTTGCCGTAGTGCTTGCCTTTGAGTGCCTGGGCAAGCGTCTGATGACCGGGGAACTCCGCCTTTTCGACCGCCGACCAGACCGTCAGGCCGTTGTGGCAGAGGTAGTCAGCGTTCGGCAGGCCCGCATAGTCCTTGAAGCCGTCCGTGTGCGAGTCGCCGATGAACAGCGCATCGTCAAAGTAGCTCGCATCCACCGTGGTGAACGGGGAGTCTGGCTGCTCCGGCTCGGGTTCCGGTTCCGAGTCAGGCTGCGGTTCGGAATCCGGTACGGGCTCCGGCTCAGGAGCTTTGGGCTCGCTCCACGGGTACACGCCGTCGGCAGCCGCTGTGGCCATCGCCGCGACGGGCGGCGTCGCGGCGTCCAGTTTTTCAAGATAATCCTGATATACGCCGGTGGGGTCGAGCGCGGCGTAGGCGTTGAGCGCCAGCGCGCTGACAAAGCACAGCGGCAGCAGGAAAACGGGACGAGAGGACATGAAAGGTCTCCTTAGAAACGGGAATAGAGAAAGGCGTTGCCCGACGAGGTGGCGATGAAGTACACGCACACCCAGAAGAGCAGAAACAGCGGGAGCTGGACGAGCAGGCTGCCGCGGTGCTTTTCATAAAAGCGGCGCGGCTGCGGCAGGCAGAAGAAAATGGCCAAAAGCAGCAGCCACCAGTAAGATGCGAGCAGCTTGACAGCATCCTGCGGGGAAACGGCGCTGTGTGTGCCGAAAAACGGGAACAGGCGCGAGAAATACGCGCCGACGTCCTTTAAGCGCGTGATGCGGAAGATGACCCACGTCTGCGGGATGACGAAGAGGAGATAGACGTGCGAGAGCACTTTATGCTCCCTGAGAAAATCGCCGATGCCAAATTTTTCGAGCAGAATGAAGCAGAGCAGCACCACGCCCCAGAGGACAAAATTCCAGCTCGCTCCGTGCCAGAGACCCGTGAAGAACCACACGACCGTGAGCGAAAGCACCGTGCGGGCGCTTCCGTTTCGGCTGCCGCCGAGCGGAATGTAGACATAGTCGCGGAACCACGTGCCGAGCGTGATGTGCCAGCGGCGGTAAAACTCGCTCACCGAGCGCGCGGTGTAGGGCAGGTCGAAGTTGCGCGGCACGGGCAGCGCCAGCATCTGCCCGAGGCCCATCGCCATGAGCGAATAGCCGGAAAAGTCGAAGTAGAGCTGCAAACTGTAGCTCACCGCGCCGAGCCATGCGAGCGGCGTCGACAGGTATTCATACCCGATGCGCTCGAGCGACGCCCACAGCGGCGCGAGCTGGTCGGCCAGCAGTACCTTGAAGCACAGGCCGACGACGAAGAGCTCAAAGCCGGAGAATACGTCCTCGCGTGTGACCGTGCGCGCTTTCAGCGCGCCGCGCCATTCGCGCCAGCGCAGGATCGGCCCCATCGTGAGCTGAGGGAACGCGATGGTGAAGGCGGCGTAGTCGATGAGATTTTTCTCTGCCTCCTCGCCGCGATACACGTCGATGAGATACCCCGCGCTCTGGAAGAGGTAGAAGCTGACGCCGAGCGGCAGCGCAAGCTCGACGAGGGAGAACGCCGTCCCCGTCAGTTTGCCCAGATTTTCCAGAATAAATGCGGCGTACTTGAAATACACCAGGCAGAAGAGGTCCGCCGCCAGCGCGATGATCAGCAGCACCTTGCGCGCGCGGACCTCTTTTCCCGCCATCGCACGGGCGAGGGCGTAGTGCAGAAGCAGTACGCCGGACAGCAGCAGCGTATCGCGCGCGCCCGCGCCGATGAAGTAGAAGGCAAAGCTGCCCAGCACGAGCACGGCGTTTTTGAAGCGAAAGGGAACTATGTAATAAACCGCGAAAAACAGCGGCAGAAAATAAAAAAGAAACGTAAGGTCGGAAAAGCTCACGGGGAAACTCCTGTCATTATTTGTCAGCGTCTTATTGTACACGTCGGGGCAGTGCGCGGCAATGGAAAAATCAGGAATTCGTCAAGAAACCGCCGGGTAAGCCAAAACGTGAGATTTTGGTTTACATGCGGCGGCAAGCGTGCTACAATCCTAAGACGGCGGCTGCGAAATGCGCAGCGTTTGATGTTTTATGTCAATCGTAAGCGATAAGCCGCCGACTGTCAACCTCAAAAGGGTAACAATTTCGGTTACATTTTGTAACGGAGGACGCTATGGGAAAAGAGACTGTTTTGGCGCTGCTGCTGCGGGAAAAGGGGCACTTCATCTCCGGCGAGGCCGTGAGCGCCGAGCTTGGCATCACGCGCGCGGCGATCTGGAAGAGCATTTCCGCCCTGCGCGCGCAGGGATACGTGATCGACGCCGTCACGGGGCGCGGCTACTGCTTAAAGTCGCTGCCGGATACGCTGACCGAGCAGACCGTGCGCAGCTATTTAGGGCCTGTCGAGACCGTCGGCAAGCGCATCGACTGCTTTGGCTCCATCGACTCGACGAATGCCTATCTAAAGCGCATTGCGCTCGACGGCGCGCCGGACGGCACCGTCGCTGTCGCGGCGGAGCAGACGAGCGGGCGCGGCCGCCGCGGCCGCAGCTTCCAGAGCGCGGCGGGCAAGGGCGTTTACCTGTCGATCCTGCTGCGCCCGCAGATGACGCCGTCGCAGCTCATGCCGCTCACGGGCCTCATATCGCCGTTGCGATGAGCCGCGCGGTCGACCGCGTGGCGGGCACGCACTCGCAGATCAAGTGGACGAACGATCTCATCTTAAACGGCAGAAAGCTCTGCGGCATCCTGACCGAGCTGAGCGTCGAGGGTGAGACGGGCGAGCTCCAGTACGTCGTGGCAGGCATCGGCTTCAACGTCAGCCAGCGCGAGGAGGATTTCGACGGCGACGTCTCGAAGATCGCGACGTCCATTCTGCGCGAGACGGGCAGGCTCATCTCGCGCGCGGAGCTGGCCGCGGCAATGATCGAGGAGCTTGACGCGCTCTATGCGGCGCTCAAGTCGGGCGATACGGGCGGATACTTAGACGAGTACCGCCGCCGCTGCGTTACCATCGGACGCGAGGTGCAGCTTTTGTGGCAGGATACGAAGGAGAAAGTCACGGCGCTTGACGTGGACGAGGAGTTCGGCCTCATCGTGCGCCGCGAAAACGGGACGGTCGAGACCGTCCGCACGGGCGAGGTGTCCGTGCGCGGCCTTTACGGTTACGTGGAATAAGGAGGAACGATTTTGAAACTACTGTGGGAGCTGTTTTTCACCTTCGCCAGGGTCGGCGTGATGACCTTCGGCGGAGGCTACGCCATGCTGCCGATCTTGCAGCGTGAGGTCGTCGAGAACAAGGGCTGGGCGACGGAGGAGGAGCTGGCTGACTGGTTTGCCATCGGCCAGTGTACGCCGGGCGTCATCGCGGTCAACACCGCGACGTTCGCAGGCCGCAAGGTCAAGGGTAACATCGGCGGCATCGTCGCAACGCTCGGCATCGTGTTTCCGAGCATCGTCATCATCTCGCTGCTCGCGGGCGTCATCACGACGTTTGCGGACGTCGCGTGGGTCAAGAACGCCTTTGCGGGCATCCGCGTGTGCGTGTGCGTGCTGATCTTCAACGCAGTGATGAAGCTGTGGAAAAAGTCTGTCATCGACAAGGCGACGCTGGTGATCTATCTGCTCATTCTGGCGGCTTCGCTGTTTCTCGACTGGTCGCCGGTCATCTTCGTGGTGTTCGCGGCGCTGTGCGGCATCGTTTTGCAGGTGAAGCTCAAGAGAGGCGGTGAGCAGGCATGATCTATCTCCAGCTTTTCTGGGAATTCTTCAAGACGGGCCTTTTTGCCATCGGCGGCGGCATGGCCACGCTCCCGTTCCTTTACGACATGGCCGACAAGACCAACTGGTTTACCCGCGCGCAGCTCGCGGATATGATCGCGGTCTCCGAGTCCACCCCTGGTCCCATCGGCGTCAACATGGCGACCTACGTGGGCTACCTCACCAAGGGCGTGCCAGGCGCCATCACGGCAACGCTCGGCCTCGTCGCACCGAGCATCATCATTATCCTGATCGTCGCGGCGTTTTTAGAGGCGTTCCGCACCAGCAAGTACGTCGGCGGCGCGTTCTACGGCCTACGTCCCGCGTCCACCGCGCTCATCACCTCTGCCGGCCTCATTGTGGTAAAGGAGACGTTCGTGGTCTCCACCGGCTTTTTCTGGCAGGGGCTGATTTTGGCCGCCGTGATCATCGTGCTGACGAATTTTGTCAAACAGACAAAGAAATGGCACCCGATCGTGTTCATCGGACTGTCCGCGCTTGTGGGCGTGGTGTTCCGGTTCGCGGGGGCGTAAGATATTCAAAAAAGAGGGAAGCAGCTGAAAGCTGCTTCCCTCTTTTTTGAGACTGTCGAAAAAGCGGCGTTGCCACTTTTTCGAGAAAATTCGCTGCGCTCTGCGCCTCGGTCGTCCGCTTTAAGCGGACGATTCGACGCTCGCTCCGCGCAAAGTGTTTTTTCTGACGCACATGTCGTCAGAAAAAACGGATTACAATTTATTTGCCGCCTATGGGCGCAAAGTCTGCGGCGCTTTTTCGTGCCTGCGTTAGTCGGCGGAGGCGATGTGGCTGGCGATGCGCTGCATGATCATGTCGAGGGCGACTAAGTTGTGGCCGCCTTCGAGCACGATGATGTCGGCATACTTGCGGCTCGGTTCGACGAACTGCTCGTGCATGGGCTTGACGGTCGTCAAATACTGCGTGATGACGCTCTCGAGCGTGCGGCCGCGGTCGCGCACGTCGCGCAGCGCGCGGCGCAGGATGCGCACGTCGGCGTCGGTCTCGACGAAGATCTTGATATCCAGCATTTCACGCAGCCGCGGGTCCTGAAAAATGAGGATACCCTCGACGATGACGACCTTGCTCGGCCGGATGAGCTCGGTCTCATTCGTGCGCTGGTGGTCTGCGTAGGAGTAGACGGGGCAGCGGATGGCCCTGCCCGCCTTGAGTTCTTTGAGCTGCTCGACCATCAGATCCGTTTCAAAGGCGTCGGGGTGGTCGTAGTTCTGCTTGCAGCGCTCTTCAAAGGGCCTGTCCTGATATTTATAATAGCTGTCGTGGTGCACGACGCTGATATCGTCGCCGAAGTGCTGCTTTAAGTGCTCGGTGAGCGTCGTCTTGCCCGAGCCGGTACCGCCCGCAATGCCAATGAAGATGGTGTTCATCGCCAGAACCTCCATGAATCGTTTGTTGTTAAGCCAATTATAGGAAGACTTTGGCGAAAAAGCAAGGCCGCGCGGCGGAATGCGGCAAAAATTTGCGCGTTTCGGTTGACGTGGGACAAAAAAGCAAGTATTATGTAAAGGAACGCGGCGCAGTGTATGTGTCCGCGCGCAGAGACTCTATTTTGACAGAAGAAAGGAGCGTCGGCATGGATCTTCTCAAGTGCCCGCGCTGCGGCGAAGAATATTCCCCCAGCTATCGCAGATGCCCGTTCTGCGAGGAGGGCGACCATCCCCGCAAGATCAAGTACAGCTCCGGCAAATCGGGCGGCGGCCGGCGCGTTTCGGATAAAAAGCAGACGCAGTCCGTCCGCGGTGCGATGGCGGCGGTGCTCGTCGTCGTGCTGCTGCTTCTGAGCTGGTCGCTCTTTGGCGACAAGATCGTTGCCAAGCTCACGCCCGCCGACGACGGCAATAACCCCGGCGTGCAGGACGACGTCAACACGCCTGATGACAGCAATACGAACACGGACGATCCGAACGCGAACAACGGCGACACGACTGACCCGAACAATAGCGACGAGCCGAACGCAAATGATCCCGCGAACGGCGGCGATGCGACGGCCGCCGATTCCGGCACGACCACGACGCCGTCCACCCCGACGGTGGACGCTTCGGCGCTGAGCATCAAGACGAACGTCGGCACGACGCTGCCCAAGGACGCAAACGGCAACTTTGACTGCACGATCAAGTCGAGCGAGACCATCCGCCTGAGCGTTTCCGGCACGGACGCGGCTGCGACCTGGGCGGTGGCGGACGCGAGCGTTCTGTCCATCTCGGCAGACGGCCTGATCACGCCCGCCAAGGCGGGCACCACGACCGTGACGGCCACGGTCGGCGGCGCGGTGCTGACGATTACAGTGCGCATCAAGTAAAGAGAAAAAGAACGACCGAAAGGTCGTTCTTTTTTGTGCAAAAGGAGCGGCTTTTCTTGCAAGGTATGCCGGCCTGTGCTACAATTACCTTGAAAAAGTATTTATTCAGGAGATATCCGTTATGACGACCCGTGAATTCCAGCAGAAAAAGCCGCTTTCCATCCTTTTTTCCTACTTCAAGCCGCACCGCGGCCTGTTCATTTTAGACCTTTTCTGCGCGACGATCGCCGCGCTTGTCGACCTTGCCTTTCCGCTTGTGACGCGCAAGTCGATGTACGACCTTTTGCCCAACCAGCAATACCGCACGTTCTTTATCGTGATGACCATTATGATGGCCGCTTTCACCGTGCGCGCGCTGCTGTACTATGTGATCTCCTATTGGGGACACACGTTCGGCATCCGCGTGGAGGCGGACATCCGCCGCGACCTCTTCATCCACGTGCAGGAGCTGGACGTCAGCTTTTTTGACCACAACCGCACGGGCCAGCTGATGAGCCGCCTCACGAGCGACCTCTTCGAGATCACGGAGCTCGCCCACCACGGGCCGGAGGATCTTTTGATCTCCGCGCTGACGATCACGGGCGCACTCATCGTGATGTTCACGATCGAGTGGCGGCTGGCGCTGGTCGTCGCGTGCATCCTGCCGATCTTTATCGCGGTCATCATGTCGCGCCGCAGCAAGATGAGTGCGGCGTCACGCAACGAAAAGCAGAAGACCGCCGCCATCAACGTCGGCATCGAGTCATCGCTCTCCGGCATCCGCACGGCGCGCGCCTTTGCCAACGAGGAAGAGGAGATCGACAAATTCAACACCGCGAACGAGGAGTTCAAGGTCTCCAAGCGCAGATTCCACCACGAGATGGGCGTGTTCAACGCGACGATGGAATTCTTTATGACGCTGCTCTCCGCCGCCGTCATCACGGTGGGCGGCTATCTCATCATGCGCGGCGAGATGAACTACATCGACCTCATCACGTTCTCGCTCTACATCACGACGTTCATCAACCCCGTGCGAAAGCTCGCGAACTTCTCGGAGATCTTCGCCAAGGGCTTTGCCGGCCTCGAGCGCTTCACGGCGCTCATGCGCGTCGAGCCCGCGCTCAAGGACGCGCCGGATGCAAAGGAGCTCGAACACTGCCGCGGCGAGATCGACGTCGACCACGTGAGCTTTTCTTACGAGGGTGCGGAGAACGAGGGAGTGCTCCATGATGTGAGCGTGCATATAAGACCCGGCGAGATGCTCGCCATCGTAGGCCCTTCCGGCGGCGGCAAGTCGACGCTCTGCCAGCTCATTCCTCGCTTTTACGAGGTGAGCGAGGGTGCGATCCGCATCGACGGGGAGGACGTGCGTTCCCTTACGCAGACGTCGCTCCACCGCGCCATCGGCATCGTGCAGCAGGACGTGTTCCTCTTTGCCGACACGGTGCGCGAAAACATCCGTTATGGCCGTCCAGACGCGACGGACAAGGAGATCGTCGAAGCGGCGAAGCGCGCGGAAATTTACGACGATATCATGGCCATGCCGCAGGGCTTCGACACCTACGTCGGCGAGCGCGGCACGATGCTCTCCGGCGGGCAGAAGCAGCGCGTGTCCATCGCGCGCATCTTCCTCAAAAACCCGCCCATCCTCATTCTGGACGAGGCGACGAGCGCGCTCGACAGCGTGACGGAGGTCAAGATCCAGCACGCCTTCGACGAGCTCGCGCGCGGGCGCACGACGATTGTGATTGCGCACCGCCTTTCGACCATCCGTTCGGCAGACCGCATCCTCGTCATCGAGGATGGCCGCATCGCCGAGCAGGGCAGCCACGAGGCGCTGCTGGCCGAAAACGGCGAGTACGCGTCCCTCTGGCGCACGCAGAACGGGATGGCCTGATGGACAGACGACAGCTTTTGGATCGCGCCGCGCGCAATGGCGGCGAGCGCGTGCTGCTGGCGCACATTTTGGATAAGTGCGAGCAGTGCAGAAACCGCAACATCCCATCCGCGACGGACTTTTTGAGCTCCGCCGAGCAGCGCAGCGCGCAGGACCTGCTGCACGCCGCGGCTTTCCACGGTGGCTACGCCTTCTGCGGCGGATTTGAGCGCGCGGAGCGGCGAATGCTCCTTTTCCTGCCTGACTGGCAGGAGGAGGCCGACGAGAGCGAGTACATAACGACGCTTCGCTGCACGTACCGCAAAGAGGATACGCTGACGCACCGCGACTTTCTGGGTTCGTTGATGGCGCAGGGCGTCACGCGCGAAAAGCTCGGCGATATTCTGGTGTCGGAGGGCTCGTGCGATTTGATCGTCTCGCGCGACATCGCACCGTATTTACTGCAAAACGTGACGAGCGCGGGGCGGGTGAAGCTCTCGGTCAGTGAGATCGAGCTTTCTGAGCTCAATGTCCCCGAGCTCAAGGTCAAGGAGATTCGCGACACGGTCTCGACGCTGCGGCTCGACGCCGTGGCGGCCAGCGGCTTTTCGATGAGCCGCGGCAAGGCGCAGGAGCTTATCTCATCGGGCCGCGTGCAGCTCAACCACCGCGAAACGCTCAAGAGCGACGCGCCCGTCGCGCAGGGAGACGTGATCTCCGCCCGCGGCCTCGGCAAGTTCGAGGTCGCCGAGGTCGGCGGCCTGAGCAAAAAAGGAAGAACGGCGTTACTTCTGCGCCGATACTTGTAAGGAGAATCAAACAATGACGATGGATGAAAAGATCGCGCGCATCAACGCGCTGGCGCACAAGGCCAAAGCCGAAGGCCTGACCGACGAGGAGAAGGAGGAGCAGGCGCAGCTGCGTCGCGACTACATCGACTCAGTGAAGGCAAACCTCAAATCCCAGCTGAACACGCTCTACGTGCTGGATGAAAAGACAGGCAAAAAGACGAAGATCGTCGACTTTGAGCGCGAGCGTGCCGCGAGAGCGGGCAAGAAAAAGGAGAACAGGTAAATGAGCAAGGATTTTGAATACGATCCAGAGACTGGTTCGTTCCGCTTTGACGAGAGCGGCGGAAAGACGAAGAAAAAGAACGACGTCGATGTCGGCGGCTGGCTCCTGATCGCGGCGCTGTTCGCCTTCGGCTTGTGGCCCATCGGCCTCATCGCGCTCATCTCCAAGCTCTCGGACAAGCCGAAAAAGGTGAGCTCGCCGCGCAGCGGCGCGCGCACGTCCACGAGCGCGAGTGCATCTTCACGCGGCAAAGTGGAAAAGTCCGTGGTGCAGACGGCGAAAAAAATGAATCGCGCGCCCGAGGTCTCGAATAAATCTGCAAGTATTCTGATGATCGTCGGCGCAGCCATCGCCGCGATCTTTGGCATCGGCTTGATCTCAGAGGTCGGAGAGATCATCGCCTACGGCTGGTACTCCTACATGATGGAGGACATTCTGCCGGAAATCGGCTTCTTTGCCGGCGGCATTACGATGTTCGCCGCCGGCCAGCGCATGAAGCGCCGCAGCGCTCGCGTTGCGCGCTACCTCGCCGTGATGGGCGAACGCAGCTACATCGGTGTGGACGAGCTCTGCGCCGTGACGGGCAAGCGCCGCAAGAAAGTCGAGAGTGACCTTGACTACATGGTCGAAAAGGGCCTGCTCGGCACGGGCGCTTACTTGGACAGCGGCCGCGGCATCTTCTTCCGCAGCGCCGACGCCTTTGCCGACTATGCGAACGCGACCGCAAAAAAGGAGAACGTCACGCCGAAAGAGGCGAACGAGGGCTATGCGGGCGCGCTGCGCGCCATCCGCTCGGCCAACGACCGCATCGCCGACCCTGTGCTTTCTGAGAAGATCGACCACCTCGAGACCGTCGCGGGCAAGATATTCCGCGAGGTCGAGGAGCATCCCGAAAAGCAGCAGCAGGCAGCAACGTTCCTCAATTACTATCTGCCCACGACCTTAAAGCTGCTCGACAGCTACGCCAAGTTTGAAGAGGCGGGCATCGAGGGCGAGAACCTCTCCCGTGCGCAGGAGCGCATCGAAGAGACGATGGACGCCCTGATCAAGGGCTTTGACAAGCAGCTCGACGACCTGTACCGCAACGAGGCGATGGACATCGACAGCGATATCCGTGTGATGGAAAACATGCTCCGCCGCGACACGGCGAGCGTGGCGGACGATTTCGGCCTCGGCGGCGCGGCGGTTCAGCGCGCGCCGGACGAGGAATAAGGCGCTGCGCCGCGCTCATACGCTCTATGAGGAGAAAGGACAAGAGGCATGAAACAAACCGGCAGACGATTTGACGCCGCAGCCTTTTACGGCGGCACGAACAGCGAGGCCTACCGCTATCTCGGCGCGCACCGCGCGCGGCGGTCGGGGAAGGACGGCTACGTCTTCCGCACCTGGGCACCGAACGCCGCGCACGTGTCCGTTGTGGGCGATTTCTGCGACTGGAACGGCTACGCCCACCCGATGGAAAGAAACGCGGACGACTTCTGGGAGTGCTTTGTGCCGTCCCTCAAGCGCTACGACACCTACAAGTTCGCCGTGACGGCACAGTCGGGCGAAACGGTCCTCAAGGCCGATCCCTACGCCTTCCACGCCGAGACCCGTCCCGGCACGGCCAGCAAGCTCTACGACCTCGACGGCTACCGCTGGGGAGACGAGACTTGGCGCAAAAGCCGCGCGAAAGCACCCCTTGACCGCTCGCCGCTCAACATTTACGAGGTCCACCTCGGCTCGTGGCGGCGGCGCGCAAACGGTGATTTTTACGACTACCGCACGCTCGCACGCGAGCTGGCGGACTACGTTTTAGAACTTGGCTACAACTGCGTTGAGCTCATGCCCGTCACCGAGTATCCGCTCGACGATTCCTGGGGCTACCAGTGCACCGGCTATTTTGCCGCGACCTCGCGCTACGGTACGCCGAAGGACTTTATGTACTTTGTCGACCGATTGCACCGAAAGGGTATCTCCGTCATTTTAGACTGGGTGCCGTCGCACTTCTGCAAGGACGCGCATGGCCTCATCGACTTTGACGGCACGCCCTGCTACGAGTACGCCGACCCCTTGAAATGCGAGCACGAGGGCTGGGGCACGCGTGTTTTTGACTATGGCCGTGGCGAGGTGAAGAGTTTTCTCCTTTCTTCCGCCGCGTTCTGGCTGCGTGAGTTCCATGTGGACGGCCTGCGCGTGGACGCGGTCGCGTCGATGCTGTACCTCGACTACGGCCGCGAAAACGGCCGCTGGACGCCGAATATCAACGGCGGACACGAGAATTTAGAGGCCATCGACTTCCTGCGCGCGCTCAACGAGACCGCGTTTTCCGTGAATCCGAACGCGCTGATGGTCGCCGAGGAGTCGACCGCGTGGCCGCTCGTCACGCGGCCCGCCAAGGACGGCGGCCTTGGCTTTAACCTCAAGTGGAACATGGGCTGGATGAACGACATGTGCCACTATTTGAAGCTCGACCCCTGGTTCCGCCAGTTCCACCACAAGGACATCACGTTTTCGCTGATGTACGCCTTTTCGGAGAATTTTGTCCTGCCGATCTCGCACGACGAAGTCGTGCACATGAAGGGCTCGCTTCGCGGCAAGATGCCGGGGGACGACTGGCAACAGCTCGCGGGCGTGCGTGCGTTCACGGCATATCTTCTTGCCCATCCGGGGAAAAAGCTCACGTTCATGGGTGCGGAGCTGGGCCAGTGGCACGAGTGGGATTTTGCCTCGCAGCTCGACTGGTATTTGCTCGAAAACAAAGAAAATCAGCAGACCCAGCGGTTTTTCAAGGACATCAACCGCTTTTACCTGTTGCAGAGCCCGCTTTGGGACATCGACTTTTCGTGGGAGGGCTTTGAGTGGCTCGTCGCCGACGACAACCACAACAACATCGTTGTCTTCGTCCGGCGCGACCGGAAGGGCCGCGAGCTCATCGCGGCGGTCAACTTCTCGCCCGTCGGGCGCGCAGATTACCGTTTCGGCGTGCCGCCGAAAAAGACGTACCGCGAGGTGTTCACGACCGACCTTCCCGCATACGGCGGCACGGGTGACTGGTGCAACGAGGGAGCGCTTTTGACCGAGTCCGTTCCCTCGCACGGCAGACCCTGTTCGCTGCGCGTGACCATCCCGCCGCTCGGCGCGGTGTTCTTTGCGGGCGAGGGCGAATGGCAGGAGGAGAAGAAACCGACAAGCGAGCCGTCCGGGCTGTGACCGGACGAGAAGAAACAAGGAGGAGAGAACAATCGTGAAGAAAGAATGTATCGCCATGCTGCTTGCCGGCGGGCAGGGCAGCCGGCTCTATGTGCTCACGGAGAATATGGCGAAGCCCGCCGTGCCGTTTGGCGGCAAGTTCCGCATCATTGACTTTCCGCTCTCGAACTGCGCCAACGCGGGCATCGACACCGTCGGCGTTCTGACGCAGTACCGTCCGCTGGAGCTCAACCGCTACATCGGCTCGGGCCAGCCGTGGGATCTCGACCGCTCGGACGGCGGCGTGCACATCCTGCCGCCGTATCAGAGCGCGGGCGGCGCGTCGTGGTACAAGGGCACGGCCAACGCCATCTTCCAGAACATCGGCTTTGTCGACATGTACGACCCCGAGTACGTTCTCATCCTCTCGGGCGACCACATCTACAAGATGAACTACGCCAAGATGCTCGCCCACCATAAAAAAGCGGGCGCGGACTGCACCATTTCCGTCATGGAGGTGCCCTGGGAGGATGCGCCGCGCTTCGGCATCATGAACGTGGACGAAAACGACACGATCACGGAATTTGAAGAAAAGCCCGCGCACCCCAGGAGCAATCTGGCGTCGATGGGCATTTACGTCTTTACGTGGGAAAAGCTGCGCGAATACCTCATCGAGGACGAGAGCGATGAGGCAAGCAGCAACGACTTCGGCAAAAACATCATCCCCAAGATGCTGCAAAACGGGGAAAAGATGGCGGCGTACCGCTTTTCCGGCTACTGGAAGGACGTCGGAACGCTCGATTCCCTGTGGGACGCGAACATGGATATGCTCGCGACCGGCAGCGGGCTTGATCTACTTGAAAAGGACTGGCCGATCTACGGCCGCTCCGTCTCCGCGCCGCCGGCGTATCTGGGGCAGAACGCGCACGTGGAGCACAGCGTCGTCGCGCGCGGCTGCACAGTCGAGGGCGAGGCGGAGAACTCCGTCCTCTCCGAGCGCTGCACGGTGGAGGAGGGCGCGAGCGTCCAGTATTCCATCCTGATGCCCGGCGCGGTCGTCAAAAAGGACGCGCGTGTCTCTTATGCCATCATCGGCGAGAACGGCGTCGTCGGCGAGCACGCCTTTGTCGGCGCACCGCCCGAGGCGGTGCCGCCGGAGCAGTGGGGCATTACGGTGCTCGGCCCCAGCGCGGCAGTCGCGGATGACTATGTGCTGCCCGCCAACCGGATGCGCAGCGTGGACGGAAAGGAGACGGTACGATGAACGGATTGCACGGCATCATTTTTGCCTATGAAAAAGCGCAGGGTCTTCGCGAACTGACTGAGGAGCGCATGCCCGGCTCCGTGCCGTTCGGCGGGCGCTACCGCGCGGTCGACTTCATGCTCTCCAACATGGAGAGCGCGGGCATCACAGACGTCGGCGTCGTGCTGCACGGCAACTACCAGAGCCTGCTCGACCACATCGGCAGCGGAAAAACGTGGGATATGGCGCGCAAGAACGGCGG
>CALAAN010000318.1 GCA_937884915.1 uncultured Oscillibacter sp. | reverse complement strand
CCGAGGCCGCGGGCGTCGAGCCCGACGTGCGCATGAATCCGATCTTACTGAAGCCGACGACGGACGTCGGCAGCCAGGTCATCGTGAACGGCCACGTGCAGGGCAACATGCCCGCGATGGAGTACTACCGCAGAAAACGCGATTTCGTCCCCGCGGTGATGGAGGCCTACGAGAGCTTGGCACGCGAGTACGACGTCATCGTCATCGAGGGCGCGGGCAGCCCCGCGGAGATCAACTTGCAGGAAAACGACATCGTCAATATGGGCCTTGCGCGCATGGTGGACGCGCCGGTGCTGCTGGTGGGCGACATCGACCGCGGCGGCGTGTTTGCCCAGCTCTACGGCACGGTCGCGCTGCAAAGTGAAGAGGACAGAAGGCGCATCAAGGGCGTCGTTGTGAACAAATTCCGCGGCGACCGCGCGATTTTAGAGCCGGGGCTCAAGACGCTCGAAAAGCTCTGCGGCGTTCCTGTGGCGGGCGTCGTGCCGTACCTTTATGTCGACATCGATGACGAGGACAGCCTGAGCGAGCGCTTCGGGCGCGACAGGGAGCCGCGGCTCATCGACATTGCGGTCATTCGCCTGCCGCGTATCTCGAACTTTACGGATTTTTCGCCGTTTGAGCGCTATGAAAACGTCTCGCTCCGTTATGTGGAGCGGGCGCGCGACCTGTGCGCGCCGGACATGATCATTCTGCCCGGCACGAAGAGCACGATCGCGGACCTCCAATGGCTCCGCCAAAGCGGACTGGAGGCGGCGATCAAAAAGGCCGCGAGCGGCGGCACGCTGGTTTTCGGCGTCTGTGGCGGCTATCAGATGCTGGGACGGCACATTTCCGACCCTGAGCGGGTCGAGGCCGCGGGCGTGGCGGAGATCGACGGCATGGGCCTTCTGCCGCTCGAGACGGTATTTCAGGGTGAAAAGGTGCAGACGCAGACAAGCGGCGTCTTCTCCGGCGTCGAAGGGGTGCTCTCTGAGCTGAACGGCAGGCGCTACGCGGGCTACGAGATCCACATGGGCCGCAGCGAAGAAGCGCGCGGCGCGCTCATCAGTGTGGGCAATGTCTACGGCAGCTATGTTCACGGTATCTTTGATGAGCAGGAGGTTGCCGACACGATCTTAAAGGCGCTGTGCGCGAAAAAGGGCGTTTCCTTCGAAACGCTCGGCACCTTTGACGCGAGGGCCTGCAAAGAGCGGCAGTACGATCTGCTGGCGGACGCGGTGCGCGCAGGACTTGACATGCCGCTCATCTACCGCATTTTGAATCGGGAGGTGTGAGCATGCGAGGACTGATTCACCTGTACTGCGGCGACGGCAAGGGCAAGACGACCGCGGCGGTCGGACTGAGCGTCCGTGCGGCGGGCGCAGGGAAGCGCGTGCTGTTCGCACAGTTTTTGAAAGACGGCAGCTCGTCCGAGCTGAACATCCTGCGCGCGCTGCCGAATGTCGAAGTTGCATGCTGTGAGCAGAACTTCGGCTTTTTTAGGTCGATGGACGAACGGACGAAAGCGGCGGCGCTGCTGGCCTATTCCGCGCTGCTGGAGGATGCGATGCGAAAGAGCGCGGACGGCGTCGATTTGCTCGTGCTCGATGAGGCGGTCGCCGCCTGCAACCACGGCTTGATCGAGGAAACAAAACTGCTTGACTTCCTGCGCGGCAGACCGGAAACGATCGAGGTGGTGCTGACGGGTCGGGACCCGTCGCAGCGTTTGCTGGACGCCGCCGACTATGTGACGGAGATGCGAAAGCGCAAGCACCCGTTTGACCGGGGGATCGCCGCGCGGCGCGGCGTCGAATTTTAAGGAAGGGGAGAGCCATGCAGGAAGAATTGGACGCGCTCGTACGCGAAGTTTCGCCGCTCGATCGCGATGCGATGACGGCGGCGGAAGCGTATCAGGCGCGGCTCGCCAAGCCGCCGGGCAGCCTTGGACGGCTCGAAGAGCTCTCCATCCAGCTCGCGGGGATCACGGGGCGGGTGCACAATGAACTCGCAAAAAAGCAGCTGCTTGTCTTCGCTGCGGACAACGGCGTGGTGGCCGAGGGCGTTTCCAGCGCGCCGCAGTCCGTGACGAAGCAGCAGACGATCAACCTGACGCGGGGCAAAACGGGAGCTGCTGTGCTGGCCAAACACTTTGGCTGCGGCCTGACCGTGTGCGACGTCGGCGTGAACGCCGACATCCATGAGAGCGCCGTTCTGAACCGCAAGATCGCCTACGGCACGCGAAACATCTGCACCGGCCCCGCGATGACGCGGGAGCAGGCCCTGCAGGCCATCCTGACCGGTGCGGAAATCGCGAAAGCGGCCGACGCGGACGTGATCGGCGTCGGCGAGATGGGCATCGGCAACACAACAACTTCGTCGGCGGTGCTGTCGGTGCTGCTGGGGGCAGACGTCGAGGCCGTGACGGGGCGCGGCGGCGGCATCACGGAGGAGAGCTTTCGCAAAAAGAAGGCGGTCATCCGCACCGCCATTGAGGTGAACCGGCCGGATAGGGACGATGTTGTCGGCGTGCTGTCCAAGGTGGGCGGCTTTGACCTCGCGGCGATGTGCGGCGCGTTTCTGGGCGCGGCAGCGGCGCACCGGCCCGCGGTCATCGACGGCCTCATTTCCGCCGCGGCGGCGCTGTGCGCCGTCAGGCTGTGCCCGAATGTGCGCGGCTATCTGGTGCCGAGCCACGCTTCGTTTGAGATCGGCTACCGCCTCGCGATGGAGGCGATGAACTTACATCCGCTGTTCGACCTCGGCATGCGTCTGGGAGAGGGGAGCGGCTGTCCGCTCGCCTTTCAGGTGCTCGACGCCGCGTGCGCCGTCATCAACGACATGGCGACCTTTGACGAGGCGGGCATCAACGACGACTATCTGGACGAAATTCGCCAGGGCGACCAGTTCACGCCCTGAGAAAGGAGCGCGCATGGGAACGCTGATCTTGATCTCCGGCGCGAACGGCAGCGGCAAGAGCCGCTATGCCGAGCGCATCGTCGCGCGAACGACGGGCAGACGCTATTACATCGCCACGATGCGGCCCTGCTCGGAAGAAAATTTGCAGCGCATCGAAAAGCACCGCGAGCAGCGAAAGGACCTGCACTTTACGACGCTCGAATGTCCGACTCAGGTTGGTACGGCGGCGGTCAAAACCGGCAGCGTCGTGCTGCTTGAAGATGTGTCGAATCTGCTGGCGAACGCGATGTTCGAGTGCGGCGGGGACGAGATGAGCGTCTACGCAGACATCGAAGCGCTGCTCGCGCACTGCCGCCTGCTTATCGCCGTGACAATCGCGGGCCTGAGCGCCGACGGCTACGACGGCGAGACGGCGGCCTACATCCGCGCGCTGAACGGCCTGAATCAGCGGCTGCACGACCGCGCCGCGGCGGCGGTCACGATGAAAGATGGCACGCCGCTTGCCGAAAAGGGAGAACTCGATGAGATTGTTTGAATCGCTTCTGATCGCGCTGTCGACCTACAGCGCGGTGCCCGTTCCGCAGTTTGAGTGGAACGAAAAAAATATGCGCTACGCGATCTGTTTTTTTCCCGCGGTGGGCGTCCTCTGCGGCGCGGCACTCTGGCTGTGGACCGTAATTGCGCAGGCAACAAACATGAGCGGCGTGCTGTTCGCGGCGGTCGCGGCGTGCCTGCCGATTTTGGTGACGGGCGGCATCCACATGGACGGCTATCTCGACACGGTGGACGCGCTCTCGTCGCACCAGACGCGCGAAAAAAAGCTCGCGATCATGAAAGACGCCAACTGCGGCGCGTTCGCGGTGATCTACGGCGGCGTGTACCTGTTCGCCTATGCGGGCTTTGCCTACGAGGTGTTCGCGGCGGGGCATATTTTGCTGCTCTGCCCGCTGTTTGTGCTCTCCCGCGCGCTGTCGGGCCTGTGCGCGGTGAATCTGCCGAACGCGCGGAAGTCCGGCATGCTCTGCGCCTTCACAAGCGGCGTCCAGCGCCGCACGGCGACGACTGCGCTTGCGCTCGTCGGCCTTGCCGCCGCGGCGGGGACGGTGTGGATGTCTCCCGCGGTCGGCGGGATGGCGGCGGCGTTTGAGGTGGTTTCTGCGATAGCGTATCGCAGATTCGCTCTGGCGCAGTTCAGCGGCGTGACGGGGGACACGTCGGGCTTCTTTTTGCAGCTCTGCGAGCTCTGCGGCCTGGTCGGCATCTGGATCAGAGGACTGCTGTGATCGACATTTTCTTCATCCGCCACGGCGCGACGGAGGGAAATCTGCACCGCCGCTACATCGGACGCACGGACGAGCCGCTGTGTGAGGCGGGCGTCGCTCAGGTCGAAGCGCTGCGAAAGCGGGGACTTTCGGTCGACAAATTGTTCGTCAGTCCGCTGCTGCGCACGCGGCAGACGGCGGGGATTCTTTTTCCGGAGATGTCCTATACCGTTGTGGACGGCCTTGCCGAGACGGACTTTGGCCGCTTTGAGGGGAAGTCCGCGGACGAGCTCTCGGGCGACCCCGCCTATCAGGCGTGGGTCGACGCGATGTGCCTGACGCCCATCCCTGAGGGCGAGAGTGTAGCGGACTTCAAAATGCGCTGCTGCAAGGCGTTTGCAGAGACGATCCGAACCGTGCCGGACGGCTCGCGCGTGGGTTTCGTCGTCCACGGCGGCGTCATCATGGCGATTCTGGAAGCCTACGCGCGCCCGAAGAGGGACTTTTACGCCTACCACATCGGAAACGGCGCGTGCCTTGCCTGCGCGTATGATGGGCATGTCCTGACCGTCAAAAACGTCGGCTGAAATTTCACCAGATCAAAAATGACCGACCCGCGCCAATTTGGCGCGGGCCGGTCATTTTACATTTTTGCGAAAGATTTGGCAGTTGCCGCTGCGCTGCCGGCGCGTCAGCGGGACTTCGCCGCTGGGGTGGGACGATTGCGAAAATACCAGTACTGCTTTTTCTTGCGGCGGCTCGACTTTTTGCAGTGATGGGGTTCGTTCCGCCGTGCGGCATAGAAGGCGTCGAGGTCCTCGCTTGATGGCGCAAAGATCCTGCGCTCGGCCTGCCAGCTATGATTTTCAAGCTGTTTGAGCCGCATGCGGCAGAAAAAGCGCCCGTGTGCATGACACGAAAAATAGCCGTAATAAGTCTGCTCATCGAAGAAAAACCAATGCGCGAGCGAGAGCGGTGCGCCGCAGCGCGGACAGGTGAACCGCCGCAGCTTGAGGTTGTCGAGCGCGTAGTTTCGCTCGGGAAACGTGATGCGCAGTGGCGCAGCTGCCTTTTTCGGCAGTGACTCGGCAAAGGCGAGCTTTTTGGGAGCACGTTTTGGCGGTGCAGGCGGAGCGTAGAGCGCGTCCGCGGCGATGTGCTCACCGACCAGCGCGGCGTATAATGCGTCGGAAAGCGCATTGTGGTAGGAGAAAACATCGGGAATACCGCAATAAGAAACGGCGCGTTCAAGGGCAATGCGGCGGTTGGTACCGACCGTCCGGCCAAAGGCTTCCTGAAGATCGAATTGCTCTGAAACGAGGGGGACTGGCAGGCCCCAATGGGCGACGTTCTTCTCCAGCACGTGGAGATCCTGAGAACCCCATGCGGCGAAGACGTCGTCATCGCCGCACCAGTTAAGAAAGTCTTGATATGCAGACGGGAAATCCGCGTTTGCGTTCATAGAAAGGGCAAGAGCCGGCAGGCGCTTTGCGCCGACGGAAAGCCGCGAATGGATACACGGCCTTATGTATACGTTGAAGCTGCCGGTGATGCGGCCGCCGAGCCGATCAAGCTGCACGGCGCCGATTTGAATGATTTCTTCGAGAGAATCGGCCCCGCGGCCCTGATTCCACTCCAAATCGAAAACGATCATGGATTCTCCTGTCCTGCACGTGGTTTGCTCCCAGTATAGCACAGAAGCGGGGGAAATGGCAGCATAATATGCATTTCACATTGCCGCTTTTTGCCAACAGTAAAGGCGGTTGAACTTGAACGGGAGAAACCGGCAAATTGCTACGGCTTTTCTTTTTTAATTAAAATTGGCGAAAGAGGCGCATTGTCTCTTGTATGCGCACGTTTCCTGCATTTTCTGCTTGCGGAACAGGGGCAGATATGATATCTTGATGCATGTGTCCGTCGGTCGTTTTCGACCGGCGGTTCACACTCTCTAACTGAACGACCACCGAAAGGCAGGGCTTTTCTTATGATGATCAACAAACGGCTCATCGGCACCGTGCCGGAGAGCAAACGCTATATCGCGGGCAATGTGGCGCTGCAATGGGGCTCGCTGTGCGCGAACATCGTGATGATGAGCGCCGTGACGGCGCTGCTCGCCGCGCTGTACGCGGGCGGGGTGACACAAAGAAAAATCATCACGACTGCCGTGATCGCGCTCGTTGCTGTCGCCGTGCGCTACGGCTGCACGGTGGGCGCGTCGCGCATGGGCTATCTTTCGTCCAAGGCGGTCAAAAAGACGCTGCGCGGCGCGATCTACGACAAGCTCCTGCGCCTTGGCGCGTCATATTCCGAGCAGGTCAAAACGTCGGAGGTCGTGCAGGTCGCGGTCGAGGGCGTCGATCAGCTCGAAACGTACTTCGGCGCGTATCTGCCGCAGTTTTTCTATGCGATGCTCGCACCGCTGACGCTGTTTGTCGTGCTGTGCTTCGTGAGCGTGCCGGCGGCGGTCGTGCTGCTCGTCTGCGTGCCGCTCATCCCCGTCGCCATCGCGGCGGTGCAGACGTGGGCGAAGAAGCTGCTCTCCAAATACTGGGGCCAGTACACGGCGCTCGGCGACACATTTCTTGAAAATTTGCAGGGTCTGACGACTTTGAAAATCTATCAGGCGGACGCCTTCAAAAACGACGAGATGAACGTTGAAGCCGAAAAGTTCCGCAAGATCACGATGAAGGTCCTCACGATGCAGCTCAACTCCATCACGATCATGGACCTCATCGCCTACGGCGGCGCGGCGCTCGGCGTCATCATGGCCGCGACGCAGCTGCGTGCGGGGAAGATCGACCTCGCGGGCGCGCTGCTCATCATCCTGCTGGCGGCGGATTTTTTCATCCCCATGCGCCAGCTCGGCTCGTTTTTCCACATCGCCATGAACGGCATGGCGGCGAGCGACAAAATTTTCCGCCTGCTCGACCTGCCCGAGCCCGCGCACGGCGGCGTCGACTGTCCTGCGGGCGATATCGTCTGCCGCGACCTGTACTTTCCTACGAGCCGGAGCGCGAAATTCTGCACGGCGTCGACCTGACCATCCCGCAGGGCAAATTCGTCTCGCTCATCGGCGAGTCGGGCTGCGGCAAGTCGACGATCTCCGCGCTTTTGATGGGCCGAAACAAGGGCTACATGGGCTCTGTGACCATCGGCGGCGCGGAGCTGCGCGACATTGAGGAAGCGAGCCTGATGCGCCGCATCACCTACGTCAGCCACCAGAGCTATCTCTTCAAGGGCGCGGTGCGCGACAATCTGCTGATGGGCAGGCCCGACGCAAGCGACGACGAACTCTGGAGCACGCTCAGGCAGGTCAAACTCGCGGACTTTCTTAAAAGCGAGGCAGGGCTCGACACCATGCTTTCCGAGCGAGGCGAGAATCTTTCGGGCGGCCAGCGCCAGCGCCTTGCGCTCGCCCGCGCGCTGCTGCATGACAGCCCCGTGTACATCTTCGACGAGGCGACGTCGAACATCGACGTCGAGAGTGAGAACGACATCATGGCGCAAATTCACGCGCTCGCCGGACGCAAGACGGTGCTGCTCATTTCGCACCGCCTGGCGAACGTCACGGCGTCGGATGAAATTTATGTGCTCGAGCGCGGCAATATCGTCCAGCACGGCACGCATGAGGCACTTTTGAAGCAGGGCGGCACTTACGCCGCGCTGTGGTCGGCCCAGCAGGCGCTGGAGCACTACGGAGAGGGGGCGGCGAAATGAAAAGAAGAAGCGGTTTTACTGTCATGGCGCGGCTCATCGGGCTTGTCAAGCCCCTGAGCGGTTACATGGTGCTCGCGATTTTGATGGGCCTTGTCGGGCACCTCTGCGCTGCGTTCATCACGATCTTCGGCGGCTTTGCCGTGCTCGACCTGCTTGGATTTTCCGCGCCTGTCGCGCTCAAGACGACGTTCATCTGTGAGCTGCTCTTTGCATTCGTGCGCGGCATTTTCCGCTACGCCGAGCAGTCCTGCAACCACTTCATCGCCTTCAAGCTGCTCGCGCTCATTCGCGACAAGGTCTTCCGCGCGCTGCGCCGGCTCTGCCCTGCGAAGCTCGAGGGCCGCGACCGCGGCGACCTCATCTCCGTCATCACGTCGGACATTGAGCTGCTTGAGGTCTTCTACGCGCACACGATCTCGCCCGCGGCCATCGCGGCGCTGTTCACGCTCATCATGTGCCTGTTCATCGGGCATTATCACGCGCTGCTCGGCCTTCTGGCGCTCGCGGCTTACGTCTGTGTCGGCATCGTCATCCCGCTCATCACGTCCCGCCGCTCGGGCGACACGGGGATGCGCTTTCGCACGGAAGCGGGCGCGCTGTCGGCCTTAGTGCTCGACAGTCTGCGCGGTCTGAACGAGACCATCCAGTATGACCGCGGCGCTGCCCGCCGCGCCGAGATAGACGCGCGCACCGACGCGCTCTCTAAAGACGAAGCCAAGCTCAAGCGCCTCACGGGGCAGAACATGGGCATCACGAACACGGCCATTTTGCTCTTTGACCTTATGATGCTGTTTTCTTCCGCAGCGCTGGTGCAGCGCGGAGCGCTGACGTTCGACGGCGCGCTGATCGCGGTTCTTGCGCTGTTCTCGTCGTTTGGCCCGACGGTCGCGCTCGCGAACCTCGGCTCCACGCTGCAAAACACCTTCGCCGCAGGCAACCGCGTGCTCGATATTCTGGACGAAGCACCCGTCGTCGACGAGGTCACCGGCCAGCCGGAAGTTGAGTTCACCGGCGCGGAGGCCGAGCACGTCACGTTTTCCTACGGCGGGGAGGACATTCTCTCCGATGTCTCCGTCCGCTTCCCCGAGGGGAGCGTCGTCGGCATTGTGGGCCGCAGCGGCAGCGGCAAGTCGACGCTGCTGAAGCTTCTGATGCGCTTCTGGGACGTGCAGAAGGGGCACGTCCGCCTGTCGGACACCGACGTTTCCCGCGTCAACACGGGGAATCTGCGCGAGATGGAGAGCTTCGTCACGCAGGAGACGCATCTCTTCCATGACAGCATCAAAAATAACCTCCGTATTGCCAAGCTCGACGCGACAGACGACGAGATCGTCGCGGCCTGCCAAAAGGCCGCCGTGCACGACTTTATCATGACGCTGCCGCAGGGCTACGACACGCCGGTCGGCGAGCTCGGCGACACGCTCTCCGGCGGCGAGCGCCAGCGCCTCGGCTTGGCTCGCGCCTTTCTGCACGACGCGCCGTTGATGCTCCTTGACGAGCCGACGAGCAATCTCGACAGCTTGAATGAAGCGGTCATCTTAAAATCGCTGCACGAGCAGCGCGCGGGCAAGACCGTCGTGCTCGTGTCGCACCGCGCGTCGACCATGCGTATCGCCGACACGGTCTACTCCGTCGAGCACGGGAGGATGAGCTGATGGCGAGCGTCGAAACCAAGCGCGAGCGCGAAAAGAAAATGGTCTCGCAGATGATCGCCCTCTACTGCCGCCGCAATCACCACACAAAGGGCGCGCTCTGCCCCGAGTGCGCGGCGCTGAACGACTACGCCCGCGCGCGGTCAGAGCACTGCCCGTTCATGGAGACGAAGACCTTCTGCGCCAACTGCCGCGTCCACTGCTATAAACCCGATATGCGCGAGAAAATTTGCGCCGTGATGCGCTTTTCCGGCCCGCGGATGATCTTCTATCACCCCGTCGCAGCTATCCGCCACTTGGTGGAGACGAAACGCGAGAAAAAGAGAATGGAGAGAGAGAACCGATGAACCTGAAACGCCTTTTCTTCCTGATTCTTGGCTGTGTGTGTCTCGCGCTCGGCTGTGTCGGCATTGTGCTGCCGGTGCTGCCGACGGTGCCGTTCTTCCTTGCGACGGTGTTCTGTTTTGCGA
>CALAAN010000317.1 GCA_937884915.1 uncultured Oscillibacter sp. | reverse complement strand
TGAAAATGACCAAACGCTCCTACAGCTGGCAATGAAAATCGGCTGGACGCTGAATGTGGTGATCATGGAAGCGGAGTTGACGATAGATGCAAGACGCTGGTATCTCCGGAAAGCCAACGCAGGTAGTCTATCCAAGGCAGAGCTTCTGCGGATGATAGAATCTGCCGCACATTTGGAAATATCTCTCGACGAAAGCACGCAGGACTGGTATACTAAAGGAAATGACGAATTACCCAAGAGAATACAGCATAAAGAAAACCTCTTTCGTTTGCTACAGTCCGATGACCAAGCTTGCAATGAGAGACTTGGCAAGGAAAGCTGGAATGATGTGCCCCGCCTGCAACAGCGACTACGCAGGCAAGATGTCCCGCCTGATGAACTATGCCGCCCACCATGGCAATGTGGCAGGTTTATGCTATACCGAGGACTTCGGCACAACATGGTGGGCTGTGCTGGATAATGGAGTATTAAGTGAAATTTGTTGGTGTGAGCAAAATGGATAATAAAAGTGTGCTTTTTGTAAAGTTCGGGGAACGCAAATATGTCAAGCGATTATTCAACGGTAAGATGTACTTTTCCAATGCGGTGAAGTTTCGTGGAATTGAGAAGGAAAACGGGTTAAAGGGACAAGGAGATGCATTTGAAGCAATTCTGCAGTTGAAAAACGGAAACGCCATTATGACTGAGACAAACACGGGGCTATCTTTTAGCCAACCGAATATAACCGTGTCTCTCGGACTTGCTGATACTGACAATATACCTATATTTTGTATTTCTTGCATATCAGCAGAGGACTGTACTATCCGAGAAGCGAAGGGGAAACGATTTATTACTATTAGCGACACAATTAGAGATACCATAAAATCACACTTTCCAAAAGCAGATACGGCTGGCGTGTTCTTTCGACCGGAGCTGTTCATCGGGAGCCTGTCTGAACTGGGGATAGTTTTCTATGATGAGGTGAAATATTTTGATTTTTCCCCTAAAGGTGTCATCAAAGAAATGATTGAATATGTTTCTCAATGCCCCGGAGTCGTGTCGAAACGCAATAAACTTCTCGCATCAATGGTTGAGGTAGCAAATAGCGGAGAGAGCATTCAACTTACAATTACAGAGCGAAACATGAAGCGCATTTTGTTTTGCAAAGATACCTACTTTGCAGGAGAAAAAGAGTATCGGATTCTTCTTCCTCAGAAAAGAATCTGTGAGCCGAAGGAGTACACAATCAGGTGGGGAAGGCAGCCGCGGCAGATGTATCCTATTGATGAGTTTTTCGATGGGATAGAATTAAAATAGGCTGAAATTTCACAATTAGAAATCAAAACGAGCCAGTAATAGATTTCTGCTTCCCACAATTTCGACAGACAGAGGTAAAATCAATGTCACAGAACGACAAAATCCAATTATTTGAGAACAAGCGCATCCGCACTGCGTGGAATGCGGAAAAGGAAGAATGGTACTTTTCCATCGTCGACGTGGTAGCTGTACTGACTGATCAGCCAGATCAACGTGGCGCAAGCAACTATTGGGCGAAACTGAAGCAGCGGCTCAAAGAAGAAGGCGCAGATCAGTTGCTGACAAATTGTCAGCAACTGAAGCTGAAGTCGCCAAAAGACGGAAAGCGCTACAATACCGATGTTGCTGACACGGAACAGCTTCTTCGCATCATCCAGTCCATTCCCTCACCCAAAGCTGAACCATTTAAACTCTGGCTGGCGCAGGTCGGCCGGGAGCGAATCGAGGAAACGATTGATCCGGAGCTGACGATCGACCGCGCGTTGGAAACCTATCTCAAGAAAGGCTACAGCCGCGAATGGATCAACCAGCGCCTGCAAGCCATTCAGGTGCGCAAGGAGCTGACCGACGAATGGGACGCGCGCGGGGTGCAGAAAGGCGTGGAATACGCGATTCTGACCGATGAGATCACAAAAGCGTGGTCTGGCATGAACACGCGGCAGTATAAGAATTTCAAGGGCTTGAAAAAAGAAAACCTGCGTGATAATATGACAACGCTGGAACTGGTTCTCAATATGCTGGCCGAGGCTACGACCACGGAGATCTCCAAGCAAAAAGCGCCAGAAGGTTTGCGGGAGAATGTAGAGGTTGCACGCTCCGGCGGCAAGGTCGCGGGGGATGCACGGAAAGCCATTGAGCAGCAGACCGGCGTACCGGTTATTACATCAAAAAACGCTGCGCAGCTCAATCAGGTCGTGACAAATCTGATTGAAACGAGCGGTGAGATTGCGAGTAACGACAAGCCGAAAGAATAAACTACAAAGATCAAACGCTGTAATGTGTTCATCTATAGTGTAGTGAAAACACAAAACCCCTAAATTCTTCGGAATTTAGGGGTTTTTTGTATAAAGAAAACCACCGGCAATGCCGGTGGTTCCCAAAAGCTTTAGCTATGCCCGGAAAAAATATCCGAGCGAAGCGAGGAACAAGTCTGGAAAGCGGGCGATAAGGTGTGATTCAAAAAAGACGGATAAGCAGGGAGAAACGAAAAGCAAAATGCGCCAAGCCGCTATTTCAATAGCAGTAGGGCGCATCATGCAGTAGAAAGAAGACTCGATGAGCCTATAGGCTCGGCTGGTAATAGGCCCTAAGGGGGCATGTGCAAACCACCGGCACGGCCGGTGGTTATGACTATATAAAAAGCTTGCAGGCACCCTGTAGGGGGGCTCTGCCCCTACAACGTATCATGCAGAATTTCGCCGCAAAAAGGTGCAGCCTGACAAACTCAGGCTGCACCTTCTATTGATTGCAAATATTCAAACGCAGTTGCTCACAAATCTGGTGTACCGTATCAGGCGGCGCGTAGTACGATACTCGTGAGGTGACTACCGTGTGGAACGACA
>CALAAN010000316.1 GCA_937884915.1 uncultured Oscillibacter sp. | reverse complement strand
GTGCTGGCAAGGGAAGTCTCTTTACAGGAAATTCGCGAAATGCGCGCGAAAATTCCCGAGGAACTGGAGATCGAGACCTTCTGCCACGGCGCGATGTGCGTGAGCTATTCGGGCCGCTGCCTTCTTTCAAACTACATGACCGGCCGCGACTCGAACCGCGGCCAGTGCGCCCAGCCCTGCCGCTATCAGTACGCGCTGATGGAGGAAAAGCGTCCGGGTGAATATTTCCCAGTCTTCGAGGATGAAAAGGGGACTTACATCATGAATTCGCGCGACATGTGCATGATCGATCATTTAGATGACATCATGGACGCGGGTATCGACTGCATCAAGATCGAGGGCCGCGCGAAGTCGGCCTACTACGCCGCCATTGTCACGGGCGCGTACCGCCATGTGCTTGACGACGTCGCCGCGGGAAGAGAAGTCGACCCCGTCTGGCGCGACGAGGTGGAGCATGTGAGCCACCGGCATTATTCGACGGGCTTTTACTACGGTCAGCCCGGGCAGTATTACGACAATTCTCGCTACATCCGCGACTGGCAGGTCTGCGCCGTCGTGACCGACTGCGATAAAGACGGCAACGCGACGCTGTCGCTTCGCAACAAGTTTGCTGCGGGCGACGAGATCGAGCTCGTCGGCCCCGACAGCCGCCCGTTCACGATGACCGCTCCTGTAATGGAAGATAGCGAGGGCTTTGCGCTCCGCGAGCCGCGCACGCCGCAGACGGTATTCAAGATGAAGCTGCCGCACTGTGTGCCGCCGATGAGCTTTGTGCGCCATGCAGTGCAGCTCGGCGCAAAGGACTGAAAGGAGCGGTGTTGATGACGGCGAACGAGTATCAGAAAAAGGCGATGGCGACGCTCAACCCCGAACTTTCAAGAAAGGACGTGCTCATCAACAGCGTGATGGGCCTTTGCGGTGAGAGCGGTGAGGCCATCGACCTTGTGAAAAAATGGCTCGCACAGGGACATGAATTGGACAAGGCGCATCTGGCCAAAGAACTTGGCGATGTGGCGTGGTATCTTGCCGAGGCCGCGACTGCGCTTGATCTGGATTTAGACGACATTTTGCAGCAGAATCTTGATAAATTGGCCGCCCGCTACCCTGAGGGCTTCGACGCGCAGCGCTCGCGCGTGCGCCTTTCGGGTGACTTGTGAAGATACGTTCCCGCTGTGCAGATTTTTTCTGCGCGGCGGGAACTTTTTTCACATTTCTGCGTCATAAGGGACAGAAACAACTCGGAAAGGATGTGCTTTCGATGAAACGACCCCTTGCGATGCTGCTCTCTATGGTACTGACACTGACGATGCTTGCCGCCTGCGGCCGGCAGGAGGGCGGGACCGCTTCTCCTGATCCGCAAGTGAGCAAGCCTACCTTCACGCGGGATGATCTGCCGCGGCTGGACGGTTCGACCTCCACCGTGCCGCTGGCGCTCGCCGTATGCGCTGAAGTCCTCGGCGAAAGCCGCGAGGAGGTGCAGGACCTTGTCCGATTCAACAAGACCACGACGGCGTATTTCAATCTGCTTGAAGGCAACGCCGATCTTCTGATCGTCGGCGAGGCCAACGACGAAGTCATGGCGCGGAAGAAGGAGCTGAACTTCGAGTGGGAGAAACAGCCCTTTGCGACCGACGCGTTCGTCTTTGTCGTCAACGAGGATAACCCCGTCGACTCGATCACCGTCGAGCAGGCGCGGAATATTTACTCCGGCAAGATCACAAACTGGAAAGAGCTCGGCGGCGAGGACCGCGCCATCACGGCGCTGCAGCGCAACGAGGGCGCGGGCAGCCAGACGCTGATGGAAAAGCTCGTCATGCAG
>CALAAN010000315.1 GCA_937884915.1 uncultured Oscillibacter sp. | reverse complement strand
AAGTCCGGCGAGCGCTTCGATGCGTACTGGAGTGCGGTCTTCGAGATGTCGACGCCTAAAAGCTCGCCGTGCTTGCCCGCTTTTTCGATGGCGCGCAAAACGGCAAGAGAATAGATCCCCTCGCCGCAGCCCGCGTCGAGAACTCTTGCTTCCTGCGGCGCGAACTCTGCCGCCGCGTCCGCGACGGCGGCGATGAAGCGGCCGTAATAGCCCTTGTCCAAAAAGTCGCGGCGGGCGCGCACCATGAGCTTGTCATCCCCGTGGTGGCCCTGCGAGGAATTGAGCAGGAGGTTGACGTAGCCGCTTTTCGCGATGTCAAAGCTGTGGTTTTTCGGGCAGAGATACGTCCCCGCGCGTTTTTCAAGCGCCCCGGCGCAGACAGGGCAGCGCAAATTCACCATCAGAACAGCCCCACCTGCTGCGGCACCTCGCTGCAGCCGAGGGAGCGGAGCTGCTGCTGGTTTTCCTCAGCCAGCGCATCGGCGATGGCGATCTTGCGGACGATGTTTTTCATCGTCTCGTCAAAGAGCGTCCCGTCGCGGTAGTCCGCGGGGAAGATGAAGTCCACGCGCCCCTTGGCGAGCAGGTCCTCCACGCCCGCGCGGTTGCTGTCCTGATACACGGCCACGGCCTGACCGCCGTAGGCACGCATCATCTTCATGCACGGCACGTCGGAAAGGCCGTCGCCGATGTAGATCATGTTTGTGAACGGGATGCGCTTGGAGTCGTCGGGCATCGAGGCGTTGAGCTCCTTGTCCTTGGCGACATCCAGAATACCCTTATTGATGCGGTAGACAAACTGGGTCTTGTTCGTGAAGTTGACGTCGAGCTTCGGCCACGAGGCAAGGCCCTCTTCATTGTAGAAGAACTCGCAGGCGTAAATTTCCTTGAACTCGTGGCTCACGCCGCTGCCCTCAATGATCTCGCGCAGACCGGAGGAGAGCACATAGTGCTCGATCTCCACGCCCAGCGTTTCTCCGAAGGCGTTGATGCGCGAGAACCAGTCCTGCACGCCGGGGAACAGCTCGATCGCGTGCCCGCAGGAGACGAGGTAGTCGCGATCCAGGCGGATGCCCTTTTTACGGCACTCCTCGATCATCGTGTACATGTAGGCGAGCAGGCCGTCCATGTGGTTTTCATAGCCGAACGAATTCGCGATGCTCCAAAACTCGCCGGGCGTGTAGCCGAGCGAGGGAATGAAGGTGTAGTCCTGCATGTCGGTCGTGCAGAGGGTCTTGTCAAAGTCGTAGAGAAAGGCGATGATGGGCTTTTTGTTCATGTCGTCTCCTTCCTGCCGCGCTGCGGCCAAAGAAAAATAAAAAGGCGGCTTTGACAAGCCGCCTTTTTGTGGTGTTACTCTTCTCCGTGATAGTTGCGGCCGAACTTGAGATCATCCAGACGGATGGCGTGGCTGGCCGTTTCCACAAACGGGCTGTCGTCCGGCTCGAGCTTTTCCTCCTTGGGCTCTTCGGCCTTGGGCGCGCTCTGCTCCTCCGCCGGAGCGGTCTCCTGCGCCTTTTCGGGCGCGGCTTCCTCCGCCGCGGGGCGGAAGGATGCGAGGATCTTTTCCTCGATGGCGTTCACATCGGCCTCGGTCTTCTGCTCGGCCTTTTCGCCGCCCGCGATCTCCTCGGGCGTCAGGTCGGGCGCGCGCTCGATGAGCGCAAGCTGCGCCTGCGCAAGCTCGCGCGTCTTCTGCAAAAATTCCGCCGTCGCGGCCTTGGCTGCGTTGAGGCGGCGCTGCTCGAGCTCGACGTCGCTCTGCAGCGCGCCGATCTTGGCGCGGGCTTCGTCCTCGGCGCCGGCGAGCATGGCCTTTTTCTTCTCCTCAGCCTCTTCGACCATGGTGTTGGCCATGCGCTGGGCGGTCAGGAGGGCGGCGCGCATGGAGTCCTCCGTCGCGCGGTATTCCTCCACCTTGTCGACCAGCACCTTGAGCTTGGCCTTGAGGGCGGCGTTTTCTTTATAGAGCGAGGTATAATCGTCGGTCAGCTCGTCGAGAAACTCGTCGACCATCGCCATATTATACCCGCCGAAGGCCGCTTTGCTGAAAGCGCGGCCGGAAACTTCCTGCGGTGTCAGCATGCTATCCCACTCTCCGTTTCTTTTACAGGTAGAGGCCGTTATTTTCCAGCTCGTCGATCAGATCGCCCATGATGTCCACATGGTAGGGCGTGATGATGTACGTGTTGGCCGCGACCTTTTTGATCTTGCCCTCGCCCGCGTAGGCCACGCCGGAGAGGAAGTCGATCAAGCGTCTTGCAATGTCCTTGTTCGTGGACTCAAGGTTGATGACCACCGTGCGCTTTTCCTTCAGGTGGTCGGCGATCTCGCTCGCGTTTTCAAAGCGCTCGGGCTTGACGAGCACGACCTTGAGCTGCGTGGTTGCGTTGATGTTCACGACCTTGTTGCGGCGGTCCTCCGCCTTGCGCTCGGCGCTGCGGCGGTCGGCAAAGGCACCCGTGTCGCCGCGGTCTCTCAGATCGGGGAAATCGTCTTCATATTCCTCGTCCTCATCCTCGTAGGGGTGAGCCCACTTTTTCAGATCATCAAAAATACCCATGGTATCAGGACCTCCTCGATCAAATCGTGTAATTGCGGGCGCCGAAGATTGCCGTGCCGACGCGCACCATCGTCGCGCCTGCGCGCACCGCGTCCTCGTAGTCGCCGCTCATGCCCATTGACAGTATATCAAGTGTATTATCATACAACTTGGCATTGATGTCAACAAAAAGTGCATGAACTTTTTCAAAGTAGGGCAGGCTCCCGTGCTCGCCCTCGGCGACCGGCGGGATGCACATGAGGCCGCGCACGCGGACATTTGCGCACTTTTTGGCCTCTTCCGCCGCCTGCTCAAGATCCTCCGGCGCGAAACCGCTCTTGGCCTCCTCGCCGCCGATATTCACCTCAAGCAGGATATCCTGCACGATGCCCAGCTTCTCGGCCTGCCTGTCGATGGCGGCGAGCAGCTCGAGCGAGCCGACCGATTCGATCATCGCGACCTTGCCGACGACATTTTTCACCTTGTTGCGCTGGAGGTGGCCGATAAAGTGCAGGGGAGCGCCGTCATAGGCGTGCTCTGCGAGCTTTTTCGTCATCTCCTGCTCGCGGTTCTCGCCCAGCACGTCGATGCCCGCGGCGATGGCCTGACGGCAGGCGTCCGCGTCGTTCATCTTGCTCGCGCCGACAAGCGTAATTTCGCTGGGGTCGCGGCCCGCCTCTTTGGCAGCCGCGGCGATGTTTGCGCGCACGCGCGCGATGTTTTCAGCAATGCTCATTTCTAATCTACGACCTTTCCGTTATATAGCTCCCCTGCCGAAACGATGACCTCATCGTTCGGACGCAGGGTGTAAAGGGACTTTTGACTCTCCGTGGCGGCTTCGATCTCGCCGGGCTCCACAAGGCAGTAGTCGCTGCCCTGATAGACGATGCTCACGGGCTTGAAGTACGCCACGCGCCCGACGAGGCAGTAAACGCCGGACACGCCGTTTTCATCCACGCGCAGCGCGTTTTTCGGCACGCGCAGACCCTCGTACTCGCTCAAAATGAGCTCGGCGTTCTGCTCGCGCAGCAGCGTCATGTAAGATAAGTACCGCGTGCTCTTCAAAACCAGCAGGCACTTGCCGTTTTCCGCGGCGCTGATGCGCGTGAGTGTGACGGGCAGGTCAAAATCGACGCCCGACGCCATACGAAGCGTCAGCCTGCTGCCCTCTTTCAAGGACGCGGCGTCCTCCTCGCTCACGCTCGCTGCAAAGTACCAGGCGCTGCCCTGGATGAGCTTGCCCACGGTGGTCGAAACGCTCTGCGGCGCGGCGGACGAAAGCTGCGAGGGCGTCATCGTCTCGAGAGAAACCGGCGTCAGCACGCTTTCATACCCGTCGGGGACGGCGCTGTATGTCCCCGACACAGGCGCTGTGATGCGTGTCGTGCCGCCGCTCGCGGCGCTCGAGAGCGCGGTGATCTGCGCGTTCAGCTCGTCGAGCTTTGCGGTTAAGTCGTCGCTGCCGTTATAGGCGTATTCACGCTTCAAGACCGTGGTTTTGAGCTGGGGGATCAGTGTGTCGAGCGAGCTGTATGCGCCCGACTCATAGGCTGCGCGGACGGAGATGATCTGCTCGCGGATGTCGGTATCCAAACGCAGCGCGGTCGCCGCGTCGCTCGAAGCGCTCTTGGCATACTCAAGCTGCTCTTTCTGCGCGCGCAGCGTTTCAAGCTGCTGCGTGGCGTTCAGCGCGTCGGCCGAGCGGTAGACGGTGGCGATGGTGTCGCCCTGTCCCACGCGCTCACCCTCGGCATGCGTGAGCTCGATGAGCGTTTCGCCGCAGTCGACGACCTGCTCGTCGCGCACGACGTAGCCGCGCACGGCGATGGACTGTTCGCTGCGGTAGCGGTAGACGAGCGTCGTCGTCTCGGGGCTGATAAAGTAGTTGTAGCCCTGCACGGCGAAATACCCGATGACCGCCAAAAGGAGCAGGATCGTGATGATCTTTGTGGAAACGGATGTAGATTTCATGGCACACTCCTGCATCAGGCGTGCTTATTCCTCGCTTTCCTCCGCGCTTTTGAGGTCGATGGCCGCGATGGGCACGATCGTTGAGATCGCGTGCTTGTAGAGCATCTGCTGCCTGCCGTCGCTTTCTAAAATGACGACAAAGCTGTCAAAGCCCGTGATGATGCCGCGCATCTGAAAGCCGTTGACGAGAAACACCGTCACGCTCGTGCGATTGCGGCGCGCAGAGAGGAGAAACAGGTCCTGAAGGTTTGCGATTTTTTTCATGGCTTTTCTTTCCTTTCTTTTTTGCGGACGGCTCGTCCGCTTTAAAGTCAGGATACGCCATAGGTATGGAGAATTTCTGTCGAAAAAGCGAGGCAATCGGGGAGAA
>CALAAN010000314.1 GCA_937884915.1 uncultured Oscillibacter sp. | reverse complement strand
AACGTCACGGCGAACACGCACCGCGTGGCCGCGGCGCTGATGGACACCGGCATCGACTACCGCGCGGCCAACAAGCTCCACTTCCGCACGAAGAGCAAAAAGCGCCTCGCGCTCGAGGGCGAGCTGCTGCGCACGATGGAGTTCTACGACAAGGACCGCATCGTCATCGTCGCCGTGCCGCAGTCGCTCCAGCAGCGCATGGCGCTGTCCGAGGCAGATATGGAGGACCTCGCGTCCCTCGGCGGGCTCGTCGAGGGGACGGACTGCGCCGTGACGATGAAGGAAACGAAAGATGGCGCATGGAAGGTCAGCGTGCGCACGGGTGCGCGCGTCAACGCGACGCTCGCCTGTTCCAAACTCGGCGGCGGCGGACACCGCGCGGCGTCTGGCTGCCTCATCGAGCACGCGGACTATGAGACCGCGCGCGCCATGATCCTGAACGCCATCGCCGAAGCCGTGGCGGAGGAAGCATGAGAGAGATCGCGGCGGATGAGGCACAGCGCCTTCGCGCGTGCGTGCAGGCGCTGTCCAAACACCACAACGAGGTGTCCGTCCACTTCAAGGGCAGCTATCCGAGCAGGTCCTATGACAAAACGCTGTCGCTTTTTGCGCAGGAGCTGGAAGAAAACGCCTCCCGCATCGCGGTCATCGAGGAAGGCGGCGGGATCGCAGGCTTCTGCAAGGTCGACCTGCACGGCGACGGCACGGGCAAGCTCGACTATCTCGTTGTCCTGCCGCAGTGCCGCGGCAAAGGATACGGCAAGGCCCTGATGAACTGGGCGATGGCGGTGTTTTCGGAGAGCGGCGTCCGGAAGATCGAGGTCAAGGTGGTCGACGGCAACGATGCCATCCACCTTTACGAAAAATACGGCTTTCGCATGAACACGCACATTTTAGTGCGCGAGCAGTAGAAAGCAAAACATGTTTTGCCTATCGGCAAAACGCTTGTACGGCGCAAAAGCGCTGAAGACTTGGCGCAAAGGAGGCCGCTTATGCCAAATGGCATTGTAATTATTGATAAGCCCCAGGGCTGGACGAGCATGGATGTGTGCGCCAAGCTGCGCGGCATCCTGCATGAAAAGCGCGTCGGCCACGCCGGAACGCTCGACCCCATGGCAACCGGCGTGCTGCCCGTGTTCGTCGGGCAGGCGACGAAGGCCGTCTCCTTTGCCGAGGGCGGAAAAAAGGTCTATGAAGCCGTTTTGCAGCTCGGCCTTGTGACCGACACGCAGGACACGACCGGCGAGACGCTCGAAGAGCGCGCCGTGACCGTCACGGAGGACGACGTGCGCGCGGCGCTGCCGCGCTTTCTCGGTGAGATCGAGCAGGTCCCACCGATGTACTCGGCCATCAAGGTAAACGGCCAGAAGCTCTACGACCTCGCCCGTCAGGGCAAGGAGGTCGCGCGCAAGCCGCGCAGAATCACGATCTTCGACCTTGCGCTGACGCAGAATTTGGGGAACGGACAGTATGCCCTGCGCGTCGTGTGCTCGAAGGGTACGTACATCCGCACGCTCTGCCACGATCTCGGTCAGGCGCTCGGCTGCGGCGGCTGCATGGCGGCGCTGCGCCGCACGGAGGCCTCGAACTTCCGCATCGACGAGGCCGTAACGCTCGAAGACGTGCAGCGCGAGGGCGAGACTCTGCTCCGCCCGACGGACAGCCTGTTCCGGCAGTATCCGGCCTACACCATCCCGAGCGCCGAGCAGGAGCGAAAGTGCCTCTGCGGCAATCCCCTGCACGCAAAGCTCCCCGACGGGCTGTACCGCGTCTACGGGCGCGACGGGGCGTTCCTCGCCCTGTCGGAGGCAAGGAACGGCACGCTCACCTCGAAACGAAATTTTTTCAGCGTGTGACGCTGACGCAAAAAGGAAACCGAAACTATGAATGAATCCACAGTCATCGCCCTGGGCTTTTTTGACGGGGTGCATATCGGGCACGGCGAGCTGCTCAAAATGGCGGTGCGCCGCGCGCAGGAGTGCGGCTGCCGCTCTGCGGCGTTCACATTCGACCGCTCGCCGCGTGAATTCGTCACGGGAAAGCCCGTGCCGCTGCTGACGACGCCATCTGAGCGCGCGAACATCATCCGCACGCAGTACGGCGTGCAGGAGGTCTTTGTCGAGCCGTTCGACCAAAGCATGATGACCATGCCGTGGGAGGACTTTATCTCGGAGCTTCTCGTCAAGAAGTATCATGCGGTGCACCTTGTCGCGGGACACGACTTCCGCTTCGGCCACAAGAACGAGGGCGATGTGGAAAAGCTCAAGAGTTACTGCGCCGCCCACGGCCTCGGCTGCGACATTATCCCCCGCGTTGAGAAAGACGGTGTGACCGTCTCCTCGACCTATATCCGCTCGCTTCTGGAAGCGGGCGAGGTCAGGCGCGCGTCGGAATTCCTCGGCCACTATTTTTCCGTGGAGGGCACGGTGCGCCACGGCGAGGGCATCGGCAAAAAGTCCCTTTTCCCGACGGCAAACCTCATTCCGGACGAGCACATCATCGCCTTGAAGCGCGGCGTGTACGCCACGCGCGCGCATTTGCCAAACGGCGAGACGCGCGTGGGCGTGACGAA
>CALAAN010000313.1 GCA_937884915.1 uncultured Oscillibacter sp. | reverse complement strand
TGGAGTAACTTATATTAGGATGGAAAAGCAAGCGGCGTACTGGAAATGTTTTTCTCAATATTCGCCCCGAAATGCAACAAAAAATGAAACAACCATCGGCATATCCGTTGGGCGGTCATGCCGATGGTTGTGTGTTTCATCAGAGCTATCACTCGATTTGGGGGGCAGTAGTAGTGTGTCATTTTCGCGCCTGCAATCCGATTTTCCATACACCATTTTTACACCATTTCGGCGTGGAGTAGTATGGAATTGCATGAAGTTATATAGTGGCTGTTTGTGCGGAAAACACGATGAAATCAAGAAATATCGGTATTTATGGAGCAACATTGAGATATAGAATCAGGTGAATCGCCCTCGATACCTAATTTCATAAAAAGCAAACTCCTTTGCTGTATTTATTGTACCATTTCCGCGCAGAAAGTGCAAGCGCGATTCGCAAAAAGAACAAAAAGCGGGGAATTTCCGCCGCGCACCCCCATTTTTCAAAAACTTTGCCCGTCATATCCCCCACCCCGCTTGTGGCGGGCGGGAATTTCCCCTATACTACTACAAACAGCTGTATTTCTGCCGCGCCCGGCGGCGCGATGTTTCCCAATCTTCCCCAGAAAAGGAGTTTCCTATGAAAAAAGCGTTATCTCTGCTTCTGTCCCTCATGATGATTTTCTCCCTCACCGCCTGCGCCCAGAGCGGCGGCGATTCCACCACCGACGCGCCGTCCACGCTCGTCTACGGCTCCGCCGACTACACGCGCATCGATCCCGCGATGGACGAGCACTGCGAGATCAACCTGCTGCTCTTCAACGGCCTGACCGCGCACGACGGCAATGATCAGATCGTCCCCGCCCTCGCCGAGCGCTGGGACTACAACGAGGCAAACTGCACCTATACCTTCTACCTGCGCGAAGACGTCAAGTGGCACGACGGCGAGCCGTTCACGGCGCAGGATGTCAAGTTCACGATCGAAGCCATCATGGACCCCGACAACGGCTCGGAAAACGCGCCGAACTACGAGGACGTGCAGGAGATCACGGTGCTCGACGACCACACCGTCTCGTTCCGCCTCGCTGAGCCGAACGCCGCGTTTCTGGAGTACATGACGATGGCGATTTTGCCGCAGCACCTGCTCGAGGGCGAAGATATGCAGGAATCCGCCTTCTTCCGCGCCCCCGTCGGCACAGGCCCCTACAAGCTCGAAAGCTGGGATGCGGGCCAGTCCATCGTGCTCGTGCGCAACGAGGACTACTTCTTGGGCGCGCCGAACATCGAGCGCGTCATCTTCAAGATCGTGCCCGACGACAACGCGCAGGCCATGCAGCTTGAGTCCGGTGAGATCGACCTTGCGCTGCTCGACCCGAAAAACGCGCAGAACTTCGCGGGCAGGGACGGCTACACCTGCTACGACATGACCACCGCGGACTACCGCGGCATCCTCTTCAACTTCAACAACCCCTACTGGACGGAAAACCGCGACATTATCCCCGCCGTCTGCTACGCCATCGACCGTCAGGCCATTGTCGACTCGGTGCTGCTCGGGCAGGGCATGGCGGCGTACAGTCCGCTCCAGCGCAACGTTTACAACGACGAGACCGTGAACCACTACGACTACGATCCCGCCAAGGCCAGAGAAATTCTCGAATCCGTCGGCTGCACGATGGGCGGCAGCGGCTATTACGAGCGAAACGGCGAGGAGATCGGTTTCGTCATCAGCGTCATGTCCGGCGAGCAGGACCGCATCGACATTGCGCAGGCCGCGGCGCAGCAGCTCAGAGAAGTTGGCATCCACTGCACGGTGGACATTCCCGCGCAGATGGACTGGAGCGGCCAGATGGCGTGCCTCATCGGCTGGGGCAGTCCGTTTGACGCCGACGACCACACCTACAAGGTCTTCGGCACGGACAAGGGCGCGAACTACTCGGGCTACTCCAACGCGCTCGTGGACGAATATCTGTCGCTCGCGCGCCAGAGCAGCGACGACACCGTCCGCAAAGAGTATTACAGCAAATTCCTGCACGCGCTCGCGGACGATCCGGCCTACGCTTTCATCTGCTACATCGACGCGAACTATGTCGCCAAGTCCACCATCCATGGCATCGACGCGGACACGGTGCTCGGCCACCACGGCGTCGGCATTTTCTGGAACATTCAGGACTGGACGATCGGCGAGTAACCGCCATTGACATTTTTGACGAGGGGCTGAATTCAGCCCCTTTGTCTTGCGTAAAGAGGACATTTTTCATGGCAGATCTATTGAACGTCGAGCACCTTTCCGTCAGCTTCTTCACCCCCGCGGGCGAGGTGCAGGCCGTGCGCGACGTGAGCTTTTCGCTGAAATCTGGCGAGGTGCTTGCCATCGTCGGCGAGTCGGGCTGCGGCAAGAGCGTACTGTGCAAGAGCATCCTGCGCCTTTTGCCGCAGACGGCGAAAATCAAATCCGGCAAGATCATTGTGGACGGCACAGACATTACGGCTTATCGCGAGCGCGAAATGACGGCGCTGCGCGGCTCGCTCTTTTCCATGGTGTTCCAGGACCCGATGACGGCGCTCGACCCGACGATGACGGTCGGCGCGCAGATTGCCGAGGCGGTGCTGGCCCACAAACCGAAGCTCGACAAGTCCGCTGTGCGCTCTCGTGTTATTGAACTGCTCGAGCTTGTCGGCATCGACCGCGCGCAGGAGCGCATGGCGCTCTATCCCCACAACTTTTCCGGTGGAATGCGCCAACGCGTGGTGCTGGCCATCGCGCTCGCGGGCGACCCGCGCATCTTATTTGCCGACGAGCCGACGACCGCGCTGGATGTGACCATTCAAGCACAGATTTTAGATCTGCTGCGCGACGTGCAGCGAAAGCTCGGCACGGCGACGGTGTTTGTCACGCACGACCTCGGCGTCGTGGCGCGCGTCGCCGACCGCGTGGCCGTGATGTACGCGGGCAGGATCGTTGAGATGGGCACGGCGGAGGAGATCTTCTACGACCCGCGCCACCCCTACACCTGGGGCCTGCTGCGCTCGCTTCCCGCGCTCTCGCGCGGAAAGGAGACGCTGCAGAGCATCCCCGGCATGCCGCCGACGCTCATCGACCCGCCGCGAGGCGATGCCTTCGCCCCCCGCAATGAGTACGCCCTCGCCATCGACTACGAGGAAGCGCCGACGATGTTCCGCGTCAGCGACACGCACTACGCGGCGACATGGCTGCTCGACGAGCGCGCGCCGAAGATCACGCCGCCGGTGGGAGGTGCGCGATGACAAAATATGACATTCTGCTCGACGTGCAGCACCTGGGTCACGTCTTTCCTCTGACG
>CALAAN010000312.1 GCA_937884915.1 uncultured Oscillibacter sp. | reverse complement strand
GAAAATCGCATCGCCGCGGCAGTGTTCGGCATTCCCGCGGTCAAAGGCGTCGAGTTCGGCGCGGGCTTTGGCGTGGCGAGCCTTCGCGGCAGCGAGGATAACGACGCCTTTACGGTCGAAAACGGCAAAATCGTCACCGAGGCGAACCACTGCGGCGGCATCCTCGGCGGTATCACGAACGGCATGCCCATCGTGTTCCGCGCGGCGTTCAAGCCGACGCCGTCCATCGCGCGCGAGCAGCAGAGCGTCAACTTGCAGACGATGACGCCGGAGAAGATGGCCGTCACAGGCCGCCACGACCCCTGCATCGTGCCGCGCGCCGTGCCCTGCGTGGAGGCCGCCGCCGCCATCGCGGTCTATGATGCGTATCTATCGCGCAAAAAAGAAATGAGGTAAGGGAACATGGACTTAAACGACTATCGAAAAGAGATCGACAGCATCGACGATCAGCTCATCGCGCTCTTTGCCCAGCGCATGGAGACCACTGAAAAGATCGCGGAATACAAGAAGGCCAACGGCCTGCGCGTGCTCGATGCGCGCCGCGAGAAGGAGAAAATGCGCGAGATTCTGGACAAAACGCCGGACGATCTGCGCGAATATGTCTCGTCGCTCTATTCCCTCATTTTCGAGCTGAGCCGCAGCCGCCAGAGCTGTCTTCTCGGCACGAAGGGTGATCTGCCCGCGAAGATCGCCGAGGCCATCGAAAAGACGCCGCAGCTCTTTCCCGAGGACGCCGCCGTCGCCTGTCAGGGCGTGGAGGGCGCGTATTCCGAGCAGGCATGCGAAAGGCTCTTCAAGCGCCCGAGCACATTCTTTTTCAGCTCCTTTGAGGCCGTGTTCTCCGCCATCGAAAAGGGCCTCTGCCGCTACGGTGTGCTGCCGCTGGAAAACAGCACGGCGGGCAGCGTGAATGCGGTCTACGACCTGATGATGCAGCACAACTTCTGCATCGTGCGCTCGGTGCGCATCAAGGTTGACCATAATCTTCTCGCCAATCCCGGTGCGAAGCTCGAAAATATCCGCGAAATTTACTCCCACGAGCAGGCCATCAGCCAGTGTGCGCACTTTTTGCAGGGCCTTCCCAATGTGAAGGTTATCCGCTGCGAGAATACCGCGGTGGCGGCGCGCATGGTGGCCGAGTCCGGCCGTGACGATGTGGCGGCGCTGTCGTCCCGCGCATGCAGAGAGCTCTACGGTCTTGACTGCCTCGCCGCCTCTGTGCAGGATCAGGGCAACAACTTCACGCGCTTTATCTGCATTGCGAAAAACCTCGAAATTTACCCCGGCGCGGACCGCACGAGCCTGATGATGGTGCTGCCGCACCATCCGGGTTCGCTCTACAAGGTGCTCTCGCGCTTCAACGCACTCGGCGTGAACATGAACAAGCTCGAGAGCCGCCCGATGCCGGACCGCAACTTCGAGTTCATGTTCTACTTCGACCTTGAGACCTCGGTCTACGCCCCGCAGTTCACCCAGCTCATGGGCGAGCTGCCCGAGCTGTGCGAGGAGTTCACATATCTCGGCTCTTACAGTGAGGTGGTTTGAATGAAACGCTGCGGATTACTCGGTGAAAAGCTGGGGCACAGCTATTCGCCCGCCATCCACGCAGAATTGGCGGACTATGAATACAGGCTCTACGAGGTCGCGCCCGAAAAACTCGGCGAATTTCTGACGGGCGGCGGCTTCGACGGCTTGAACGTCACGATCCCCTATAAAAAAGCCGTGATTCCGTACTGCGCGGAGCTCTCGCCCATCGCGCAAAAGCTCCAGAGCGTGAATGTGCTGGTCAGGCGCGAAGACGGCACTCTGTACGGAGACAACGCCGACGCCTACGGCTTTGCCGGTATGGTCAGGGCGAGCGGCATTGCCATTGAGGGCAAAAAGACGCTCGTACTCGGCTCCGGCGGCGCGTCTTCAACGGTCCACGCCGTGCTTGATGAGATGGGCGCGCGCAGCGTGACCATCATCTCCCGCAGGGGGGAGGACAACTATAACAATCTGGACCGCCACGCGGACGCCGCGGTCATCGTGAACACCACGCCCGTCGGCATGTATCCGAACTGCGGCGTGTCGCCCATCGATTTATCGCTCTTCCCGAGGCTCGAGGGTGTGCTCGATATCGTCTACAACCCTGCACGCACGGCGTTTGTCTTGCAGGCGGAAAAGCTCGGCATTCCCTATATGAGCGGGCTCTATATGCTCGTCGCGCAGGCCAAGCGCACGGCGGAGGTCTTTGAAAGCCGCGACATCCCCGACAGCGAGACCGAGCGCATCTGGAAAAAGCTGAGCCTCGAGATGCAGAACATCGTGCTCATCGGCATGCCCGGCAGCGGCAAGAGCACCGTTGCCGCGCGCCTTGCCGAAAAGCTCGACCGCATCGCGCTCGACAGCGATGCCGAGGTCGAGGAGAAAAACGGCGCGACCTGCGCCCAGCTCATCGAAAAGCACGGCGAGGCGGAATTCCGAAAGCTTGAGAGCGAGGCCATCGCCGAACTCGGCAAGCGCTCCGGCGCGGTCATCGCCACGGGCGGCGGCTGCGTGACAAGAGAGGAAAACTACGACCTTCTGCACCAGAACGGCATCATCTTCTGGCTCAAGCGTGATCTCGACCAGCTGCCGCGCGAGGGTCGGCCTCTTTCCGCGGGCGATCTTGCGGCGATGTACGACAGGCGCAAGGCCCGCTACGAAAGATTTGCCGACCATATCGTCGACAACAACGGCACGGTCGATGAGACCGTGCAGGCTATCCTCGATTGCCTGAAATAAAAGACGAAAACTGCCCGCCGCAAACAAATGCGGCGAGCAGTTTTCGTGCGGTGGCGGCGGCTATGGCAGGGGATGGCGAGATCGCTGCGCAAGCGCTTCGTCATAACGACGCGCGCAGCGCCGCCAGTCGATCACCCGCACGCGCAGGACGAGGGATTCCTCGCTGCACGGCACGACCGGCGCAGTGAGATCAAGCAGCACCGCGCCGAACGCGATGTCAGGGTCCTTCGTGCCGGTGAGATGGAGCGTACCGTCCGCCATCAGCGAGAGCAGGACGCGAGCGCCGCAGCCGCGGCGCAGCGCGTGCGTGAGCACGCGCTCAAAGTCCTCCCGCTCACCGAAATCGCGCAAAATCGCGGCCTCAAATGTATTCAAGACAGACCACCTCGTTACATGCTATGCAAAAAGACCGTCAGACAGCACAAAAAAGCGGAAAGTCATCGGACTTTCCGCTTTTCGTTTCAATTGGGATATAGTTTAGATGTGGACGACCTTCAGCTCACTGGCTTCGAACAGACCCAGACGCTTGCCGACGTTGACATACACCTGCGGGTCGCCGCTCGTGCAGATGACGAACTTGCCCCTTTTCTGGGGATTGAGCGCGTTCTGCTCGGTCAGATATGCCTTGACGGCGTTTGCCTGCTCGAGCGCGGGGTTGATGAGATGCATCTCGGGATAGCACTCGTGGAAGTTTTCCTCCACAATGGGATAGTGCGTGCAGCCGAGGATCAGGTTTTCGACCTTTTCGCGCGCAAGGATGTTGTCAACCTGCGTGCGGATCTCGGTGTTGATGTCGTGTCGGTTGAAGTCGCCGCGGTCGACGAGCGCCGCGAGCAGGGGAGAGCCCTTGCCGACGACCTTACATTCGGGATCGCCCTTGTGGATGAGCTCGGCGTACTTGCCGGAGGCGACGGTGAATTCCGTCGCGATGAGGCCGACGCTCTTGAGGTGCTCGCGCAGGACGTACTTGGCGGCTTCCTCCACGATGCTGATAATTTTATAGTCAAAGCAGGGGCGCAGGCGGTCGGCCATGGTGGAGATGGTGTTGCAGGCGATGGCGGTGCACTTGACGCCGTTGTCGCCGAGAAACCGGAGCATATTGCGGCTCAGCTCAAAGATCTGCTCAGAGGTCTTGTTTCCGTAGGGGCAGTTGGCGCTGTCGCCAAAGTAAATAATGTCTTCGCCGGGGAGAATGCGCTGTAACTCGCGGACAACGGTGAGACCGCCGATGCCGCTGTCCATCACGCCGATGGGATTGCCTGCGTTCAACATGATTGAAAGCCTCCTTTTTTTATCTGCGGTTATTGTACCACATGTACAAAAAAATGCAAGAGATAAATCATTTTTGCCGTTTATCACAAATCAGGGGAAAAGGATTGCAATTTTCCGCCCACCTGATAAAATACTATCCGGTGAGAGTTGGTATTTTTTCAATGCCGCAAGGAGTGCCGCGCGGCGGCATACTATGACAAAAGATGAGAGGTTTGAAGCGCTTATGACGATTTTCAACTTGATCTCCCTCTTCGGCGGTCTGGCGCTGTTCCTGTACGGTATGCGCCTGATGGGCGACGGACTGAAAAAAGGCTCGTCCGATGCTTTTAAGAGCGCAATGGAGAAGGTAACGAACAACCCGCTCGTCGGCTTTCTGCTCGGCCTTGTGGTGACGGCGGTCATCCAGAGCTCCACGGCGACGATCGTGCTGACGTCGGGTCTCGTCGGTGCGGGCGTGATGTCGCTGCACCAGTCGATCGGCGTCATTCTGGGCGCGAATGTCGGTACGACGATTACGGGCCAGATCATCCGCCTTCTCGACGTGAATGCGTCGGAGACGTCGCTGCTCAATTTCTTCAAGCCATCGACGCTTGCGCCCCTTGCGGCGATCATCGGCATCCTGTTCCTGATGGCAGTCAAGACCCGCCAGTCCGATACGATCGGCTCGATTGCGATGGGCTTCGGCATCCTCTTCACCGGTCTTCTCAGCATGACCGCGGCGGTGAGCCCGCTGTCGGAATCCGAGACGTTTGCCAACATGTTCTACCAGCTCTCCGGCCAGCCGGTGCTGGGCTTTCTGCTCGGTGCGGGCGTTGCGTTCCTGCTTCAGAGTTCGTCGGCGACCATCGGCATTTTGCAGGCCATCGCCACGACCGGCGCGCTGACATTTTCGTCGGTTTACGCCATCATCATCGGCGTCAACATCGGCGACTGCGTGACGACGGCCATCGTCTGCTCCATCGGCTCAAAGGCCGACGCCAAGCGCACGGGCGTGATCCATATCCTCTTCAACATCGCCGGATCGATCCTCGTGATCGTGGGACTTATGCTGCTGCGCTCGTTCGGCGTGCTCGATTCCCTGTGGGATCAGGTGCTTTCTTCCGGCGGCATCGCGAACGTCCACACAGTGTTCCGCCTTATTTCGGCCATCGTGCTGCTGCCCGTGTGCGGACAGTTTGAAAAGCTCTCGCGCAAGCTCGTCAAGGACGATGTGCGCCTCGGCGAAAACGTCGACCACGAGCTGTCGTTGCTCGATGAGAAGTTCTTCACCTCTCCCGCCATCGCGCTCTCGGGCGCGGGTGAGGCCATCACCACCATGGCGCGCCTTGCACGCACGGGCGTGATGAGCGCGATGGGTGTGCTCGAGCAGTACGACGCCCACACGATCGAGGTCATCAACGAGAATGAAGAGCACATCGACAAGCTCGCCGACCATGTGGACAACTACCTCATTCGCCTGTCTTCGCACATGCCGAGCGGCCACGGAAGCGACATGCTGAACTACTATATCCAGTGCTTCGGTGAGTTTGAGCGCATCGGCGACTACGCTGTGAACCTGACAGAAAACGCGCAGGAATTCCTCGACCGCAATGCGAGCCTGTCGCCCACGGCGCATCAGGAACTCATGGTGCTGCGCGAGGTGCTCGGCGAGATTCTCAACTACACCTACAAGGCCTTTGCCGCGACGGACTACGAAGCCGCGCGCCACATCGAGCCGGTCGAGGAGGTCGTGGACGACCTCGTCGCCACGCTGCGCGCCAACCACATCCGCCGCGTGCGCGACGGACGGTGCACGGTGTACGCGGGCCTTACGTTCCTCGACATCCTCGTCAACGTGGAGCGTATCGCCGACCAATGCTCGAACGTCGGCGTCTTCACGCTCTCAATGTTCGACGAGCAAATCATGAACAACCACCACGATTATATTCAGGCGCTGCACCAGGGCAAGGACCCTGTCTTCAACCGTGCCTATCAGGAGACGCACGACAAGTACTTCGGCGAGCTCAAACGCATCGAACACAGCAGGTGAACTGGGCCGGATCTCTGCGTGCCCCTGTTTTATGGAAAATAACGATCAAAGCGACTTTTACGCGCCGCGGCTTGCGTTTGCCGCGGCGCTTTGCTATAATGCAGTGCATAATAACAGCGTGATTCTCTGCAAAGGAGCATGAAAATATGAAAGCAATTCTTGATGAAATGCTCGCGGCCCTTTCGCGCGGCGAGCGTGTGGTGCTGAGCAGCATTCTGGCGTCCTCGGGTTCTGTGCCGCGCGGCGCGGGCGCGAAGATGGCCGTCTTTGAAGACGGTCGCGTGCTCGGCACGATCGGCGGCGGTGCGGTGGAGCGTTTGAGCATCCAGCGCGTGCAGGACGCGCTCAAAAACGGCGGCAGCAACGAGCTCAAGTCCTACAACCTGCACCCGAGCGAGGTGGCCAGCACGGGCATGATCTGCGGCGGTGCGGTGACGGTCTACTTCCAGTTCTTCGCGCCCGAGCAGACCGAGGACATCACGGTGCTGAAGCGCTGGCGCGAAATGCTCGATAAAGACGTTGACCTCTGGCTGCTGTTGTCTCTCGACGGCGACGGTGTGAACGAGTTCCATGTCGTCACACGCGAGGAGATCCCGCAGGACAAGGAGGACTATTTCTCCGCTAAGGCCGTGTGGAAGGACCAAATTTATGTTGAGCCGCTGTGCCACGCGGGCAGCGTGTATATCTTCGGCGGCGGCCATGTGGGCCGCGCGCTCGTGCCGGTGCTGGCGACGGTGGGCTTCCGCGTGGTGATGTACGACAACCGCGAGGAGCTTGCGAAGAAAGAGAACTATCCCATGGCGAGCGAGGTCATCTTCGGCAGCTTTTCCGACATTTCCGGTAAGGTGGCGCTCACGGTGAACGACTATGCCGTCGTGATGACGCCGGGCCATCAGGCGGACTATGAAATCCTCTCCCAGGTGCTGGGGAGCGACGCGACCTATATCGGCTGCATCGGCAGCCGCACGAAGGTCGCCAAGACGCGCGAGCGCCTCAAGGGCGACGGCTATACGGAAGAGGACATCGCGCGCGTTCACGCGCCGATCGGCCTTCCGATTCTGGCCGAGACGCCGGAGGAGATCGCCATCAGCATCGCGGCGGAGATGATCGAGCACCGTGCGCGCCTCGCCGGACAGCGGCACTGAGGGCGCGTGTATGCAGATCGCACCGCTTTTGCACGTCGGCCGCGGCGTGACGGCCATCATCGGCGGCGGCGGAAAGACGACGCTGATGGAGACGCTTGCTGAGGAGCTTTCGAAAAAAGGTAAGGTCATCATCACGACCACGACGCACATCCGCCGTCCGGAGCAGTATGAAACGCTACTGGACGCGGACGAGGCCGCTGTTTCGGCGGCGCTGGAACGGTCGAGCATCGTCTGTATTGGCTCTCAGGCGGAGAGCGGCAAGCTTTGTACGCCGCGACTTTCGATGAAAACGCTTGCGCGGCTTGCCGATTTTGTCCTTGTCGAGGCAGATGGCGCGAAGCGCCTGCCGCTCAAGGCACACGCTTCCCATGAACCGGTCATTCCGGCAGAGGCACAGCGCGTCATCATGGTCATCGGCATTGACGGCGTCGGCAAAAAAATCAGCGAGACCTGCCACCGCAGCGCACTCTACGCGCAGCTTGCGGGTGTGGATGAGGAGACGGTCGTGACACCGCAGATTGCCGCGCGCGTCGTCAATGCCGAGGGATACGGCGACCGTGTTTATATCAACAAGGTGGAATCTGCCGCCGACTATGAAGCGGCGCAGGCCATGGCAAACGAATTTTCCTGTCCGGTCGTCGCGGGCAGTCTGCATCAGGGGGTATATGTATGCTTGCATTGATTCGCGGCGCG
>CALAAN010000311.1 GCA_937884915.1 uncultured Oscillibacter sp. | reverse complement strand
TACCCCTCGTAGCCGAGCTGCGTTGCAAAGCGCACGACGGTCGACTCGCTGACCTGCACGGTCTTTCCGAGCTTGCTGGCCGTCATAAACGCCGCCTTGTCGTAGTTTTCCAGAATGAAGCGGGCGATGAGCTTCTGCCCCTTGGAAAAGCTGCTCATGTTCTTTTCGATATTATGTAAGATATTCTTCGTCATAAGATCGTCCTCTGTTACTTTGATTTTGTTGCCTGGAGCTCCTGCTCCGTTAGATCGCGCCACGCGCCGACGGGAAGACTCCCGAGCCTCAGCGCATGCTCCTGCACGCGCTTTAAGCGCTTGACGTGTAATCCGGCGGCGGCGCACATGCGTCGGATCTGCCGGTTTTTCCCTTCATGGATGGTGATGGAGAGAACGGCGGTGTCCCTCCCCTGCCGCAGCACGCGCACCTGCGCGGGCCGGATGGGCTCGCCGTCGAGCTGCGTCATTTGAGCGAGCGCTTCCGCTGCTCCCCTGACCTCGCCTGCGATGCTGACCTCGTAGGTTTTGTTCACCTCGTAGCGCGGATGCAGCATATGCTGCATCCATTCGCCGTCGTTCGTCAAAAGCAGCAGCCCCTCGGAGTCGAGGTCGAGCCGCCCGACAGGATAGACGCGCGCGCCGCAGTCCTTGACGAGCTCGGCGACCGTCTTTCGCCCCTTTTCGTCAGAGAGCGTGCAGACGTAGCCGCGCGGCTTGTTGAGCATCAGGTAGCGCTTCTGTCCTTCCCGCGCGAGCGGCTTGCCGTCGACGGTGATCTCATCGACTTCAGGGTCGGCCTTCTGCCCGATGAACGCGGTCTCGCCGTTCACGCGCACGCGCCCCGCGGCGATCCACTGCTCGGCAGTGCGCCGGGAGCAGAGCCCCGATTCGGCGATGAGCTTTTGAATTCTTGCTTCGGCCAGGTCGATCCCTCCTTTACTTTGCCGACAGAAACTGCCAGAGCTTTTCCGCCAGCGACTTGTTTTTTGCGGTTTCGTTTTTCGCCTCCTGCACCTGCACGCTGCGCGCGCTGACAAGGTTGACTCGCCCAACCTCGGTCTCGCCGCAGAAGATAACGAGCGTGCCGAGTGTTTGCCCCTTCTGCACGGGGGCGGACACGGTTTGCGGCAGCTCGGCGCGCACGCTCAATGCTTCATTTTCCGCGGTGGGATAGTAAAAGCTCTCCACCGCCACGGCGGACACGCTCTGCCCATCGACGCTCACGCTGCCGTAACTCTCGCCCTTTTTCGCGCCGCTTGAGAGCGCGTACGCCGAAAAGCCGTAGTCGTAGAGCGCCGCGTGATCCGCCCAGTCGCTGCCGTCGTGCAGCGTGACGGCGATCAGGCGCATCCCGCCGCGCTCGGCACAGGTGACGAGCGTGCGTCCCGCGTCGCCGGTGTAGCCGGTCTTGAGGCCGACACAGCCGGAATACGACGCGAGCAGCTTATTGTGGTTCGTCATTGTGCGCGTGCCGACGCTCGCCGTGCGCGTCGAGACGATGCGCGCGAACGTCGGGTTCTGCATGGCGTAGGCCGCAAGGCGCGCCATATCGAGGGCACAGGAGCTGTGCCCCGCTTCATCGAGCCCGCTCGGATTGGCAAACGATGTGTGCTCCATGCTGATGGCTTTCGCCTTTTCGTTCATCCATTGAATGAACTGCGCGCTGCCGCCGCTTCCGCCGCAGTGGGCGGCGATGCACTCCGCCGCGTCGTTGCCGGACGGCAGCATCAGCCCGTAGAGCAGTTCTTCCATTGTGAGCGTTTCGCCCTCGAGAAGGTACATCGACGAGCCCTCGCGCAAATGCTCGCGTTTGACCGTGACCTTCTCCGTGAGTTCGCTGTGCTCCAGCGCGACCAAGCAGGTCATGATCTTCGTCGTGCTCGCGATGCTGCGCTCCTGCGTTTCATTGCGCGACACCAACACCCGGCCGCTGCCCGCCTCCATCAAAACGAACGCGGCGGCGGAAGTTTCGGGTGCAGCGGCCTGACAGGTCAAATTACTTGTCAGGCAGGAAACGGCAAGGAAAACGGCGAATACGCATCGGGCAAAACGCGGCATGAGATCACTCCTTCGTTCGGAATGCCCCTATTATGCCCGAAATCAGTAGATATCTTTCTCTTCTCTCTTCTTGTCCACGAAATTCTGCACGCGGTCGAGCACTTCCGGCACAAGATCGAGCACGCGGTCGACCGTCGCCGCCGCGGGGATGGCCACGGGCATCACGCGCGTCAAACCGTCCTTGACGACGAGGAACGCGACGGGGTCGACCTTGACGCCCGCGCCCGCGCCGCCGCCGAAATGCGCGGTGTCGGTCTTGCCGTAGTCGCCGCCGCCCGCGCCGAAGCCGAAGCTCACGCGTGAAACCGGGATGACCGTCACGCCGTCGGGCGTCGTGATCGGCTCGCCGATGATGGTGTTGGAATCGACCATATCACGGATCTTATCCATCGTGGTGTCCATGAGATCGTTGAGAGGGGTCTTCTTTTCGATGTTTTCCATGAGGTTCATCCTTTCTTTTTTATGCGGTCAGTTTTTCGCTGTGTTCACTGTTTTGCGGCGTGCCCTCCGTTGGTTTTTCCGCGGGAGCGTCGTTTTTATGCGCCTTTTTGCAGCGCAGATACCATTTGAGCATCGGAATGAGCAGCGCAAGCGAGATGTGCAGCCCGTCGCGGATGCGAAGCGATAAGCCGACGGTGCCCTCCGTGCGCGTCTTTTCCGCGCTGTAATCCATGCGCAGGTGCAGCGAGGGATCAGGAATGTTGAAGAGGTCTTCGAGGTGCGGCATCACGCCCCACATCGCGGCGCTCGCGTAGCCGTAGGTCTGCGCAATGTCCGCGGGGTCTGTGCCGCCGAAGACGACAAGAATTTCCAGCGGGTCGATGCGAAGACGCTTACAGGTGCGCTTCGCCGTCTCCTTGAGCGCCGAGAGCACCGTCGTGACGAGATCTTTGAGCTCATCTTTCGTCAGCTTGGGGAGTGTAGTAGGATTTTTCTTCTTGGCCTCTTCCCCCTCGGGCTTGGGCTTTTTCTCTTTTGCCTTTTTGGGTGATTTTTCTTTCTTTTCCTTTGCCGGCAGCAGCGTGAAGCGGAACGGGCCGACCGAAAGCTGTACGCGCAGCTCGTCGCCGAACTGTATCAGCGCGCCCACGCGCAGAAAGCCGATCAGAATAAAAATGAGCAGGATGATCCCAATTACCTTCAGCGCAGTCAATCGACCACCTCCCTCTTTTTAACGCGTTACGCGGTCAGTGCGCTCCGTTTTCGGGAGCGCTGCTTTCTTTTTCCGTCATGGCGCTGGGGTCGAGGATCGTGCCGTCCTCCGTCATGCGGAGCTGGCCGTCGGCCTCGAGGCCCGGCATTTCGGGCAGCTCCTCGAGCGAACCCAGATGAAAGTCGCGCAAAAACTTTTTCGTCGTGCGGTACAGCCTCGGCCGTCCGGGGACCTGCAAGCGTCCGCACTCTTCGATAAGCCCGCGCTCAAGCAGCAGTCCTACGGTGTACGAGCTGTCCACGCCGCGCACCTGATCGATGTAGGCGCGGGTCGTGGGCTGGTAGTAGGCGATGATCGTCAGCACCTCCAGCGCGGGCTGGGAGAGCTTGGCGGTCTTGCGGATCTCAAACGCCTTGCGGATGACGTCGGCATAATCCGGCGACGAGCAGAGCTGATAGCTGTCCTCCATGCGGACTAACCGGATGCCGCGCCGCTCAAAGGCATAGTAGTCGCCGAGCTTTTGCAGCACCTGCTCCGCCGTCGGACGGTCCAAATCGAGCGCAAGGCAGATGCGGTCGATCGGGAGCGGTTCGCCGCTGGCGAATAAAATGCCCTCGATGGCCGACTCGACCTCGCGCAGGTCCAAAGATTCCAAAGACATAGCGTTCCTCGCTTTTTACAAATTGATGCGGTCGGGGGCATCGTCCCCGCACTCCACGGTGCAGTCCGTGTCGGAACCGGCCAGATGGATGACCTTTTCGCGGCAGAGCTCCAGAACGGCGATAAACGTCGCCACGATCTCGCTGCGGCTGCGGCTGCCGCGGAACAGCAGCTTAAAGCGCGTCATGCCGAACTCCTTGAGCCGGTGCAGAATTTCCTCGGCCTTGCCCTTGACGGGGTACGGCTCGCGGCGCACGATCTCGCTGAGCGCCGCGCTCGGCGGCGCGGCCAGCTTCTCTCCGCGCTCCATGATTGTCTGCATGGCGAGCACGAGGTCGGCCTTTTCATGGCTGTACTCATAAATTTTGCCGCGCTGCATGGGTTCGGGCTGGCGCGTCATGATGCTGCGGCCAAACTCGCCCATCGGGCCGAGCGTTTCGGTCAGCGCCTTGATGCGAAGGTACGTGTCCTTCTGCTGGCGCTCCTTGAGCGAGGCGATGAGCTCGTCCATCTCGCTCTGCGCCTGCTCATCCTCGAGCGAGAGCAGCATGCGCGTTTTGATGTACATCAGATGCGCAGCCATCGTGATAAATTCGCTCGCGACCTCGAGATCGAGCTGCTTTCGCTGCTCGAGATACGCAAGGTACTGATCCAGAATCAGCGCGATGGGAATGTCCTGGATATCTATTTTATTTTTCGAGAGCAGGAAGAGAATGAGGTCGAGCGGACCTTCAAAGTCCTGCAGCGCCTCCGCGCTGCGCTCGTGCACCACGCCCTCCAGCTTGAAAACGGGATTGTCCATGACATTCCTCTCACTTTATCAATATACGATCCAGTTGACCAGAAGCTCGTACACGCGGTAGATGCCCTCGCTGAGGATATTGTCCCCCACACCGAGCCACACGAGCACAAAGAGCACAAGCATGCCGTATTTTTCATACCGCATCAGCATCATGTACGCGCGGTCGGGCAGAAAGGCGAAGAGCACCTTCGACCCGTCGAGCGGCGAGATCGGGATGAGGTTGAAAAGCCCCAGGCCGACGCTCATGTACGCCGTCATCGCAAGGAAATTCAAAAGGCCGCTGCAAAGCGCCGTGTCGACATAGTGTGCGATCGTAATGCGCGCACCGAGCAGCAGCAATATCGCCAGCAGCAGGTTCGACACCGGTCCTGCCAGCGCCGTGATGGCCATGCCCTGCTTCGGCTTTTTGAAATACCGCATGTCGACCGGCACAGGCTTTGCCCAGCCGAAGCCGACAAGCAGCATCGCGGCCAAGCCGAACCAGTCGATGTGGTGCAGCGGGTTTAAGCTCAAGCGGTGCTCGCGCTTGGCCGTCGGATCGCCGAGGGCGTAGGCTGCAAGACCGTGACAGGTCTCGTGCACCGTCAAGCATAAAAAGACGCCGAGCACGCGCAAAAGCGCGTCAGTCAGCGAACCCCAGTCGATAGACTGGAGCAATTCCTGAAAGCTGTTCACGCAATTTCTCCATTAAAAATATGCAAATCACGAAGACCTGCATTGCATTCTGTATTTATCTATTATAACAGCACATTTTTTACATGACAAGATATTTTGCAATTTTTGCTGCATTTTTGCTGCATTTTGCTTTCAAAAATTGACGCGGTTTTCCCTGTCAATTTGCCGGTTCTGACAAAAAAGCGCCTCAACCGCACGGTTGAGGCGCTTTGCAGGATGCAATATCCGCTTATTTCTTGAGGCGCTTGTCGCTCTTAGTCGCAAGGTGCGTGCCCACAGACTGGAAGATCTGCACCAGAATGATGAGCAGTACGACCGCCGCGAACATCACAAGGTATTTATAGCGATAATAGCCGTAGTCAATGGCAATCTTGCCGAGGCCCCCTCCACCGATGATGCCGCTCATGGCCGAGTAGCCGAGGATGGTTGTGAGCGCGATGGTGAAGTTCTGGAGGAGCGAGGGAACGCTCTCGGGGATCATCACCTTGCAGATGATCTGCATGGGCGTTGCGCCCATGCTCTGCGCGGCCTCAATGATGTTGGGGTCGATCTCGCGCAGGCTGCTTTCAACAAGGCGCGCGACGAACGGGAACGCCGCCACGACCAGCGGAACGATGGTCGCGGTGGTGCCGACGGTCGTACCGATGATGAGACGCGAGAGCGGGAAGACCATGATCATTAAAATGAGAAACGGGATCGAGCGCAGCAGGTTGATGATGACGTTCAAAACGCTCATCAGGGCCTTGGGCAGCGGCAGAACGCCGTCCTTCTCCCCCGCCACGAGCAGCACGCCCAGCGGAAGACCGATGACGACAGCCAGCGCCGTCGAAAGGAGCGTCACATAAAACGTCTCCCAGATCGCCTTGGGGAACTGCGTCTGCATGGCGACGGTAAGCTCCGCGATGGAGTCCGGAGAAAAGAGGTTATTGTACATCGACGCTCGCCTCCTCTACCTGAAGATTTTCAATGCCTCTTAAAAAGTCCATGGCCTGCTCGAACTGCGCGTTCGGCACGCCGAGGAGCATGCTGCCGTAGACCTCCTCGGAGAGCTTCTGCGTGTTGGCCGAGATGACCGTCGCGCTGATGCCCTCTTCGGTCGCAAGCTGCGCGACGAGCGGAATGGACGTCGTCTTCGCGCTGCGGAAGATGAGGCGGATGCGGCGCTGCTGCTGGGGGTCGGACACGTCGATGTCCGCGCCGCGCGGGAACACGAGGTGGCGCGCCGCCGCGGACTTGGGCGCGGAGAAGACGGTAGAGACGAGGCCCTCTTCCACGACTTCGCCGTCGTCGAGGATCGCAACGTGGTTGCAGACCTCCTTCACCACGCTCATCTGGTGCGTGATGATGACGACGGTGATGCCGAGCTTTTTGTTAATGTCGCCGATCAGCTCAAGGATCTGGCGCGTCGTCTTGGGGTCGAGTGCGCTCGTGGCCTCGTCGCAGAGCAGGACCTTGGGGTTTGTGGCGAGCGCGCGGGCGATGGCAACGCGCTGCTGCTGTCCGCCGGAGAGCTGCGCGGGATAGGCCTTGGCCTTATCCTTGAGCCCCACGATGTCGAGGAGCTCCAGCGCCCGCTGCTCGCGCCACTTCTTCTCTCCCCGCAAGCCGGAAAGCTCCATCGGGAAGCAGACATTGGCGAGGCAGTTTCGCTGCATCAGCAGGTTGAAGCGCTGGAAGATCATCGTGATCTCGCGCCGTGCCGCGCGGAGCTGGGGGTCATCGTGTCGAGGCGTTCCCCGTTCACGATGACCTCGCCCTCCGTCGGGCGTTCGAGCATGTTGATGCAGCGCACGAGCGTGGATTTGCCCGCGCCGCTCATGCCGATGATGCCGTAGACGTCGCCGTCCGGAATGGTCAGGGAGACGTCCTTGAGCGCGTCTACCCGTCCGCCGGCGGTTTCAAAGGTCTTGCTTAAATGCTTCAGTTCGATCAAGAACGCTCCCACCTTTCTTTCTTACTTATTCGGCGTCAGCGCGTCGAGCGTGGTCTGCTTGCCGCCATACAGGCCCATGGGCTCGACGTGGATCGCGGCAACAGAGACGAGATGGGTGCCGTTCTCGGCGTTGAAGTCGTCGAGGTAGGGCTTGTGCTGGAAGTAGTTGGCGTCGACGGTGCCGTCTTCGACAACAGTGTTGGGCACAACATAGTCATTGTAGACCTGAATGTCGAGGGTGATGTTCTTTTCGGCAAGGATGCTCTTCGCGACCTCAAGGATCTCAGCGTGCGGGGTCGGGGAAGCGGCGACGGAGATGGTCTCACCACTCAGGGCATCGTAGTCGACCGTGGCGTCAAAGCCGTCGGTCGGGTTCTCCACGGTGCTGACGACAGCGCCGTCATACTTCTCGTTGATGTAATCGACGACCTGCTGGCTCTCCAGAGCGGCGATCAGGGCGAGAATCTTGGGGGAGGTCTCGTTGCCTTCCTTCACGGCCAGGATGTTGGCGTAAGCGGAGGAGGAGCCTTCGATCACGAGGGAGTCAGCCACGGGGTTGAGGCCTGCGTTGATGGCGTAGTTGGAGTTGATGACGGCGTAGTCAACATCCTGCAGGACG
>CALAAN010000310.1 GCA_937884915.1 uncultured Oscillibacter sp. | reverse complement strand
TGACGCAGAACAACTTAAACCGCATGGGCAGCGACTTCTGGGGCGCGCCGCTGACACCGGACGTGCCGAAATCCGCCGCTCCGAAACAGGACGCGCCCAAAGCGAACGCGCCGAAGCGCGCGGACGGCGCAAGGCCGAACAAGTCCGCCGCCTCCACCGGCGCGGACGGGAAAAAGGAGGAAGCGCCCCTTCCCCCGCCCGAGAAGATCGAGGATCTCAAAAAAGAGCTCGACAGTTACATCGGCCTTGGCGAGGTCAAGCGCGAGGTCAATAACCTCATCAACATGGCGACCGTCTTCAAGCGGCGCGAGGAGGCGGGGCTGCCCAACGCGGACTTCTCACTCCACATGGTCTTCACCGGCAACCCCGGCACGGGCAAGACGAAGATCGCGCGCCTGATGGCGCGCGTCTACCGCTCGCTCGGGATCTTGTCGAAGGGCCAGCTCGTCGAGGTCGACCGCAGCGGGCTTGTCGCGGGCTACGTCGGCCAGACGGCCATCAAGACGAGTAAGGTCATCGAAAAGGCGCTCGGCGGCGTGCTGTTCATCGACGAGGCCTACGCCCTCAACGGCAAGGGCGACAACGACTTCGGCCAGGAGGCCATTGACACGCTGCTCAAGGCGATGGAGGACCACCGTGACGACCTCGTCGTGATCGTCGCGGGCTACGACGGCCTGATGGAGAAATTCATCCACTCGAACCCCGGCCTTGAGTCTCGCTTCAACCGCTATTTGCACTTTGACGACTATACGCTCGACGAAATGCTCGAAATTTTCAAGATGCAGTGCCGCAAGTCGCAGTACACCCTCTCCCCCGACGCCGAGCAGGACGTCAGGGACTTTATCTACGACGAGAACGCCGATGGCGTGACGTTCGGCAACGCGCGCGGCGTGCGTAATCTTTTCGAGCAGATCCTGACCGCGCAGGCCAACCGCCTCGCCAAGATGGAGAGCTTCACGAAGAACGACCTCATGACTCTCACGCGCGACGACGTCCTCCACGCCCGCGGCATGGAAGATGACACGACCGTCGCCGAGCTCGAAGCAAAAGCGGCAGAAAACAAAGAAAAATCCCCCGATACAGAAGCATCAGGGGACAAAAAAGAATAAAAAGCGTCGCAGACTTTTATCCGCAAGGGGCACGCGGCATCCGTAAGGCAGCAAAGTTGCCAACGGCTGCCCAGACCGCCGCGCACGGCGGCAAATAATTTTGATTGTAAATTCTGACGACAGAAGGTGAATTGCCGCAAAGCGGCAAGAGAAGCCGCCCTGGGGCGTGCGCGTCAGAATTTACACTTCTCAGCCCGCAGTTCACTGTTGCGACATTACGATTGGCGTACCCATTTGGGATGCCAATCGTGTCGCTTCCTCGAAACCGGCTCGCTTCATCCGCCACCGGCGGCGCTTCGCCGATTTCCGTGCGCGCCTGCGGCGCGTGCGCTGCCGCGGGCTGCAATCCTAACCAAATAAAAAGGAAGGGGATGCTTGGCATCCCCTTCCTTTTTATTTGTCAATATTTGCCATGTGCTCCACCAGCCGCACGACCATGTTGGAGTAACCCCATTCGTTGTCGTACCAGGAGATCAGCTTGACGAAGTTATCGTCGAGCATGATGCCGGCGGTCTCGTCGAAGATGCTCGGGTGGGGGTTGCCGACGAGGTCCTGCGAGACGATCTGGTCGCGCGTGTAGGCGAGGATGCCCTTGAGGGAGCCTTCGCTCGCGGCGTGGATGGCGTCGCAAATTTCAGCATAGGTAGCGGGCTTTTTGAGGCGCGCGGTCAGGTCGACGACGGAGACGTCCGCCGTGGGCACGCGGAAGCTCATGCCGGTCATCTTGCCCTTGAGCTCGGGGATGACCTTGCCGACGGCCTTGGCAGCACCCGTGGAGGACGGAATGATGTTGTTGAAGACCGAGCGGCCCGTGCGCCAGTCGCTGCCGCCGCGGCCATCGACCGTCTTCTGCTTGGACGTGGAGGCGTGGATCGTGGACATGAGCGCCTGCTCGATGCCGAACGTGTCGTTGATGACCTTGGCAAGGGGCGCTAAGCAGTTGGTGGTGCAGGAGGCGTTGGAGACGACCTTCATATCGGGGCGCAGCAGCTCGTGGTTGACGCCCATGACGAACGTGGGGGTGACCTCGTCCTTGGCGGGCGCGGTCAGGACGACTTTCTTCGCGCTGCCGGCAAAGTGGGCGGAGGCCTTCTCGGTGGTGTTGTAAACGCCGGTGGACTCAACGATGTACTCCGCGCCGCAGCTCGCCCAGTTGATCTGAGAGGCGTCGGACTCGCCGAAGATGTGGATCTTGTGACCGTTCAGGATGAGGTTTTCCCCATCGTGCTCGACCGTGCCGTTGAACTGGCGGAACACGGAGTCGTATTTGACGAGATAGACCATATAGTCGAGATCTGCCTTGCGCAGATTGATGCCGCAGATGTCAAACTGCTCCGGACGCTCAGACATAATGCGCAGCACGACACGGCCGATGCGGCCGAAGCCGTTGATGCCCACTTTGATAGCCATAATGATAATCCTCCACGAAAGTTGTGTTCGTATTTTTCGGGGCTTGTGCCCCGTCATTGCAAAATCATTATATCATGGAGTATTTTTTTGTCTTCCCCTTTACAGAAAAAAGGTGACTGAACTTTCTTGTACAAATATGTGTAAAGTATCTAAAAACGGTGGAAAACATTTGTTTAACTCCGCCAAATATTCCATACATTTGAAACATTTGAAGCATCCCTTCGTGCAGAAAACCGCAGTCAAAAATCCCAAAATGACAGCCATCCTGCAAAAAAGACGGCCCTCCGAAAAGAGTGCCGCCTTGTTCCAACATAGATTCAGCAAAGGCGCATTTCGAGCCTCCGGCTCGAAACAGCCCGTCCCCCAAGCGCATTTCGTGCTCCGCACGAAACAGCTAACGCACCCCCGCGCAAAACAGCGCCATAAATGAAAAATAGAAGCAGCGACCTCCATCACGCACCAAAAAGCGTCGCAGACTTTGCCGCCCGCAGGCGGCAAATAATCTTAATCATAAATCGCCGCGACAGAAGGTGAATTGCCGCAGAGCGGCAAGAGAAGCCGCTCTGGGGCGTGCGCGTGGCGATTTATTCTTCTCGCTCCGCAGTTCACCGTTGTGGCATTACGATTGGCGCGCCCTTTTGGGCGCGCCAATCGTGCCACTTCCTCGAAACCGGCTCGCTTCATCCGCCACTGGC
>CALAAN010000309.1 GCA_937884915.1 uncultured Oscillibacter sp. | reverse complement strand
CGGCGCGTTCACCATTTTGAACCTGCTGCGCGAGACCGGCGCCATTGAGGATGTAAAAGCCACCATTGCACAGATCAGCGACGACCGCCGCGTGCAGGTCGTCATCATCGGCATGATGCTGCCGATCTTCCTCGAGGGTGCAGCCGGCGCGGGCGCTCCCGCCGCCATCGCTGCCCCGTTCCTCGTAGCTCTCGGCTTTAACCCCACCACCTCTATCGCCATCGCGCTGCTCGGCGACGCGACGCCCGCCTCATTCGGCGGCGCAGGCCTGACGACCATCAATGGCGGCGCAGCCCTCGTTGACGCGGGCCTTGCCACTGTCGCGCAGAACGCCGCGATGGCCGGCCGTTTCCACATGTTCGGCGTGCTCGTCATCCCGTTCATCATGATCGGCATGGCGTTTGGCAAAAAGGGCTACAAGGGCATCCTCCCCTACCTCACCTTCGCAGGCGTGAGCACGTGTCTGACGATGTTCCTCCTCTCCAACTATGTCGGCGCGGAGGTCACCTCCATGGGCACGGGCCTCACCTCCATTCTCCTTTCCGTTGCGTATGTCAAGCTCATCGGCGTGAAGACGCCGGACGAGTTCCGCAATGAAAGCGCCAATCATCAGCGCAAGTACAGCTCATTCAAGGCCATGTCGCCTTACGTCTACATGCTCGTGCTGCTCCCGCTCATCCGCTATGGCTTCCCCGCCGTCGTCGAAAACGGCTTTGCCATCATGTGCACGTTCGGCTACATCTTCTGGGTCGACGTGGTCATTCTCGTGTGCGGCATCCTCGGCGCGCTCACGCTGGGCGTGAACTGCAAGACCTACAAAGAAGTCTGCAAGCGCACTGCGAGCGGCGTGCTGCCGGTGCTCGTCACGATGGGCAGCCTTCTTATCGTCGCCTATGTCATGCAATCCTCCTCCACGGGCATGATGAACCTCCTCGCCTCTGATATCGCCGCTGTCGTCGGCCGCTTCTATCCCGCGGCAGCCGTCCTCATCGGTTCGAGCGGCGCGTTCATCACCGGCACAGGCCTTGGCTCCAACATCATGTTCGCCCAGATGCACATCGACGCCGCTGCGTCGCTCGGCATGAACCCCATCACGATCTTCGCCGGTCAGAACGCGGGCGCTTCGCTCGGCAACCTGATCTGTCCGAACAACACGGTCGCTGCCTGCGCGACGGTCGATCAGGTGGGCAACGAAAGCGAGGTCATGAAGAAGACCTTCAAGGCTTTCGCCATCATCCTTGTTTTGTACATGGTTCTCGCCATGCTCTATACCTGCGTCCTCTTCCCCAACTACGGCATGTAAGAGCCGCACGATCAGTCAGTTAACTACACGGGCACACCGTTTTTGAGAAAGGAAGTATTCTTATGGCAAAGAAAAGAGTTCTCGGCGTGGTCGGCATGGGTCATGTCGGCGCACATGTGGCTTACGCTCTGGCGATCCAGGGCATCGCGGACGAGCTGGTGCTCGTTGACCAGAACGAGCAGAAGCTCACGAGCGAGGTACAGGATCTCCGCGACGCGGTCGCGTACATGCCCCACCGCGTGACGGTGCGCGGCGGCGGCTTCTCCGACCTCGGCGCGTGCGACGTCATCGTCAACAGCGTCGGCAAGATCGAGCTTCTGTGCGGCACGCATAACCGCGTGACTGAGATGGACTTCACCATCCCCGCTGTGCGCGGCTACACCGAAAAGATCAAGGCCAGCGGATTTGACGGCGTGCTCATCAACATCACCAACCCCTGCGACATCGTCACTCGCGAGCTGGCGCTGCACTTGGGCCTGCCCCGCGGCCGCGTGTTCGGCACCGGCACGGGCCTCGACACCTCCCGTCTTTTGAGCGCGCTGGCGCGCCAGACCGGCCTTGACCACAAGTCCATCACCTGCTACATGATGGGCGAGCACGGCAACCAGCAGTTTGCTCCCTGGTCTTGCGTCAGCTTCCGCGGCATGCCGCTGGATGAGTGGGCTAAGACCGACGAGCGTTTCCGCTTCGACCGCGACGCGCTGCAGAAAGAGTCCATCGGCGGCGGCTGGGTCACATTCTCCGGCAAATCCTGCACCGAATACGGCATCGCCACCACCGCCGCGCGCATGGCCTACGCCGTGCTGCACGACGAAAAGGTCATCCTGCCCGCCAGCATGGAGCTGTGCGGCGAGTACGGCGAAGAAGGCCTGTTCGCGGGCGTTCCCTGCGTCATCGGCGAAAATGGTGTCGAGCAGGTCGTCGAGCTGCCGCTGACGGCGGACGAGAAGGCCACCTTCCACGCCTGCTGCGAGGGCATCCGCCACAACATGGAGCATCTCAAGGAAATCTAAAGAGTCAACAAATTTCGACAGGAGGTCATCCTTATGAATATCACGATCACCAAGACTACCCATCCCGGTACGCTGCCCCCGTCCGATCAGCTCGGCTTCGGCAATGTGTTCACCGATCACATGTTCCTGATGGACTACAGCGCCGACAAGGGCTGGCACGACGCGCGCGTCGTGCCCTACGGCCCCATCACCATGTCCCCCGCCGCAAGCGTCCTGCACTACGGCACCGAGGTCTTCGAGGGCATGAAGGCCTACCGCCGTCCCGACGGCGGCGTGCAGCTCTTCCGCCCGTGGGAGAACGTCGCCCGTCTGAACCGCTCCTGTGAGCGTCTGGGCCTGCCCCAGCTCGATCCTGACGATGCGCTTCAGGCCATCAAGACCGTCGTCAAGGTCGACGAGAATTGGGTCCCGAGCGACCCCGGTACGTCCCTGTACATCCGTCCGTTCCTGTACGGCACCGACCCGACGCTCGCCCTGCACGGCGTGCACGAGGCCACGTTTGCCATCATTCTCTCCCCCTCCGGCAGCTACTTTAAGAACGGTTTGCAGCCCGTCCCCATCATGGTCGAGACCGAGGACGTCCGCGCGGTGCGCGGCGGCACGGGCGAGGCCAAGTGCGGCGGCAACTACGGTGCGGCCAACCGCGCGGGCGACCGCGCCATCGAAAAGGGTTTTTCTCAGGTCCTGTGGCTCGACGGCGTGGAGCGCAAGTACGTCGAAGAGGGCGGCGGCATGAACGTCATGTTCAAGATAGGCGGCACCGTCGTCACCCCCGCGCTGACCGGTTCCATCCTGCGCGGCGTCACGCGCAAGTCCGCCATCGAGCTCTTAAAGAGCTGGGGCGTGCCCGTCGAGGAGCGCCTGCTGAGCGTCGACGAGCTCTTTGATGCCGCGGCGTCCGGCGCGCTGGAAGAGGCGTGGTGCATCGGCACCGCCGCCGTCATCTCCCCGATCGGCGAGTTAAGCTGGGGCGACAGAGACTACAAGGTCAACGACAACAAGATCGGCGCCCTGTCCCAGAAGCTCTACGACGAGCTGACCGGCATCCAGTGGGGCACAAAGCCCGACCCGTTCGGCTGGATCTGCCCGATCGACTAATTTTGCTATTCTCTCATCTCTCGATCTCTCTCATATAGGAAGAAGGCGGTGCAAATGCACCGCCTTCTTCCTATTTTTGCGAACAATTCCGTCCAAAAGTTCAACCGCGTGCAAAATAAGTCCGTTCTTATTCCTTCGTTTCTTATCTTTTTTATGAATTCTTTCACTTCTCTATTGATTTTTTCCAATCAACCGGTATACTAAAAGCAACAATAAAGAAAAAGGAGGAACTTTTCATGCCCGCACAAAAAACCGCTGCACGGCTCTCGAAAAAGCCGCCGCTGTCGCCCGAAGAGCTCAAGCAGATCGACGCTTACTGGCGCGCGGCAAACTACCTGACCGCCTGCCAGCTCTATCTTCTCGACAACCCGCTGCTCGAGCGCCCGCTGCGCGAGAGCGACTTGAAGCAGACCATCGTCGGCCACTGGGGCACCTGCCCGGGCCAGAACTTCATCTACACGCACTTAGACCGCGTCATCAAGCGCGACGACCTCGACATGATTTACCTCTCCGGCCCCGGCCACGGCGGCAACGCCATGGTCGCGCAGGACTGGCTGGACGGCAGCTACACCGAGGTCTACCCCAACATCACGCGCGACAAGGAGGGCATGCAGAAGCTCTTCAAGCGCTTCTCCTTCCCCGGCGGCATTCCGAGCCACGTCGCGCCCGAAACGCCGGGCTCCATCCACGAGGGCGGCGAGCTGGGCTACTCCCTCGCCCACGCCTTCGGCGCGGTGGCTGACAATCCCGATCTGATCGCGGCCTGCGTCGTCGGCGACGGCGAGGCCGAAACGGGTCCTCTCGCCACGTCCTGGCACGGCAACAAGTTTATGAACCCGATCACCGACGGCGCGGTCCTGCCGATTTTACACTTAAACGGCTTCAAGATCGCGAACCCGACCATCTTCTCCCGCATGAGCCATGAGGAGGTCGAGTGCTTCTTCCGCGGCTGCGGCTGGGAACCCCGCTTTGTCGAGGGCGACGAGCCCGAGATAATGCACCAGCAGATGGCCGCCGCTGTCGACTGGGCCATCCGCGAGATCAAGCGCATCCAGCGTACCGCGCGCGAGAGCGGCAAGGCGAGCCGTCCGCGCTGGCCGATGCTCGTGCTGCGCACTCCGAAGGGCTGGACGGGTCCCAAAGAGGTCGACGGTCTTCCGGTGGAGGGCTGCTGGCGCGCCCATCAGGTGCCCATCTCCATGGGTGCGGACGAAAAAAAGCACCTGCCGCTGCTTGAAAAATGGCTGCGCTCCTACAAGCCCGAGGAGCTCTTCAATCCCGACGGCACACCGGCGGAACTGATCGCGTCCTTTCCGCCCAAGGGCACGCGCCGCATGGGCGCGAACCCGCACGCCAACGGCGGCCTTCTTCTGCGCGATCTGCGCACGCCCGACTTCCGCGACTACGCGGTCGACATCCCCGCCCCCGGCGAGGTCGAGGCGCAGGACATGTATGTCCTCGGCACCTATGTCCGCGACGTAATGAAGCTCAACATGGAATCGCGCAACTTCCGCATCTTCGCGCCCGACGAGACGGCGTCCAACCGTTTGCAGGCCGTGTTCGACGTCACGGGCCGCCGCTTCCTCGACGAACAGATCGAAGGCATCGACGAGCACCTTGACCCCGACGGCCGCGTAATGGACTCCATGCTCTCCGAGCACTTCTGTGAGGGCTTCCTCGAGGGCTATCTGCTCACGGGCCGTCACGGCTTCTTCGACAGCTATGAGGCTTTTATCCGCATCGTCGACTCGATGTTCTCCCAGCACGCCAAGTGGCTCAAGATGTGCAGCGAGCTTCCCTGGCGTCACGATATCGCGTCCCTCAACTATATCCTCGCCTCCAACGTCTGGCAGCAGGACCACAACGGCTTCACGCATCAGGACCCCGGCTTCCTCGATCACGTCGCCAACAAGAAAGCCGACGTCGTGCGCATGTATCTGCCGCCCGATGCCAACTGCCTGCTCTCCTGCTTCGACCACTGCATCAAGAGCCGCAACTATGTGAACGTCATCGTCGCGAGCAAGCACCCGCGTCCACAGTGGCTGACGATGGAGCAGGCCGTCAAGCACTGCACGCAGGGCATCGGCATCTGGGAGTGGGCCTCGAACGATCAGGGGCAGGAGCCCGACGTCGTCATGGCCTGCTGCGGCGACACGCCGACGCTTGAAACCCTCGCCGCCGTGACAATCCTTCGCCGCGAACTGCCGGAGCTCAAGATCCGCGTCGTGAACGTCGTGGACCTGATGAAGCTCCAGCCGCACACCGAGCATCCCCACGGTCTGACCGACGCAGAGTATGACACGCTCTTCACCAAGGACAAGCCCATCATCTTCGCCTACCACGGCTATCCCACGCTGATCCACGAGCTGACCTACCGCCGCCACAACCGCAACCTGCACGTGCGCGGCTACAAGGAAGAGGGCACGATCACGACCCCGTTCGACATGCGCGTGCTCAACGACATCGACCGCTTTGATCTCGTCATCGACACGGTGCAGCGTCTGCCGCAGCTCGGCAACCGCGGCGCCTACCTCATCCAGAAGATGAACGACAAGCTCGTCGAGCACCGCCAGTATATCAAGGATAACGGCGTCGACCTCCCCGAAGTCCGCGCATGGAAGTGGAACGACGGCAAGGGCGTCGAGGCGTAAAGGAGGCGTACTTTTTATGCGGATTGCGATCCCCGTCACGGGAGAGACCGTTTCCTCTCCGCTCGGCAATGCCGAAGCCTTCCATTTTTATGAGGACGACCACGGCAAGATCGTGCGCGAGTTCCTTGAACCGATGGGAGAAAGCGGCATCGACGCCGCCATCGACCTTTTAGAGCGCTACGGCATCGACGCGCTGATCTGCGGCGCGGTCGACGACGCCGAACGCACCGCCGTCGGCATGGCGGGCATCATGCTCTTCCCCGGCTATTCCGGCAGGGCGGACGTCGCCGCGCTGCGCTTTCTGAGCGGCAGCGTCGTGTCCGACCCGAACAACCACTGCAACGCCTGCGGCTTCAAGGGAGCTTGCTCCCTGAAGGACAAGGGCAGCTGCGGCGGCAACTGAACAAAAAAGGGAGTAAGCCAAATGGCTTACTCCCTTTTTATTTACTGCTTTACGATGCGAGGCGCGTGGTGGAGAGAAAATCCGAGTTGATCCAGCCGAACTTGCCGTCCACGCTGACGAACGTCCACCCGTCCTGCTTGGCCGCAGCCTGTACCTCGCTGCCGAGCGGCACGGTCGTGACCTTGTCATAGCTCGTGCCCGGGCCGCTGCGCAGATTCACACCGCCGGTCGTGTAGTAGATGTAATACTTGTCGTACACAGAACTCGGCTTGACGGAGATCTCATCGTGGCCCGTGAGGTCGAGCCAGTCGATCGTGTCACTGCCCGTCTGGCTGTCGCCGGTCGTGTTACCGTCCTGCGTGGGGTCGCCCGCATCGTTCTCGCC
>CALAAN010000308.1 GCA_937884915.1 uncultured Oscillibacter sp. | reverse complement strand
TGCTCGACCACATCGGCAGCGGAAAAACGTGGGATATGGCGCGCAAGAACGGCGGTCTCAAGCTGCTGCCGCCCTTTGCCGACGCGCGCAGCTTCGGCGGCGAAAACTTCCGCGGAAAGCTCGAAGCGCTCTCCGGCGTGCGGTCGTACCTACGTGAGATCCGACAGAAGTACGTCGTCCTGTCCGACAGCGACCTCATCATCAATCTCCCGCTCCAGAGTGTGCTGGACGCGCACTTGGAGAGCGGCGCGGATATCACCTGCGTCTGCACCGAGAGCGGACGGTTCGTGGAAAACGCGACGTATTTTACCGTCAACGAAGCGGGCCGCATCACCGAGACGCGCTGCGCGCCGCACAAGGCGAGCGGCTGCCGCAGCTTGGAAATTTACCTTCTGAGCCGCGATCTTCTCATCTCCCTTGTAGACGAGTGCGCCGCGCAGGACAAATACAGCTTCCGCGGTGATGTGCTCTGCGCCATGGGAGGCAGGCTTGACCTGCGCGCTTTCCTGTGGGACGGCTTTGCCGCGCAGCTGCGCACGGTGCAGGAATACTATGAGCGCAGCATGCAGCTTTTGGACCCCGCTGTCCGCGCAGAGCTCTTCTGCGCCGAGCGCCCCATCCTCGCGAAAGAAGATGATGAGGCGGCGTCGTACATCGCGCCCGACTCGCGCTGCGTCAATTCGCTGATCGCCGACGGCTGCCAGATCGAGGGCAGCGTGGAGGGGAGCATCCTCTTCCCGGGCGTCAGGGTCGGCAAGGGGAGCCAGGTCAAAAACTGCATCCTCTTTAAGAATACCACGGTCGAGGACGGCGTGACGCTCGGCTGCGTCATTGCCGACAAGAATGTTCGCATCCGCCGCGGCGGCACGCTGATCGGACACGAGAGCTACCCGCTCGTCGTGAGCAAGGGAAGCGTTGTCTAAAGAAAATCAAACGGGAGAAAGGAGTTTGCGCATGAACATTTTGTATGTGACGAGCGAGGCCGTTCCCTTTTGCAAGACGGGCGGTCTTGCCGACGTGGCCGGCAGCCTTCCGCAGGCGCTCGCCAGGGCGGGCGAGCAGGTCAGCGTCATTCTGCCGCTCTACGAGCGCGTGAAGGACAAGTGGGGCAGCCAGCTCCATTTTGAAAAATGGACATTCGTGCGCCTTGCGTGGCGCAGCGTCTACTGCGGGCTCTTCTCGCTCGAACGCGACGGCGTCACGTGGTACTTTGTCGACAATGAGACGTATTTCCGCCGCAGCGAGCTCTACGGCTATTATGACGACGGTGAGCGCTTCGGCTTTTTCTCCCGCGCGGTGACGGAGCTCTTAAAGTCTCTGCCGCAAAAGCCTGACGTTGTCCACTGCAACGATTGGCAGAGTGCGCTTGTGCCCATCTACATCAAGGACGAGGCCGTGCGCGATGATTTTTACAAGGGGATCCGCACCGTCATCACAGTGCATAATATCGAATATCAGGGCCGCTACGGCAGCCGCACGGTCGAAGACCTGTTCGGTCTGGACCGCGGCTGGTTCGACGGCGGCACGATCGAGTTCGGCGGCGACGTGAACCTTTTAAAGGGCGCGATCGTCACGGCGGACGCCGTGACCGCTGTGAGCCCGACCTACGCGCAGGAGCTCAAGTACGCCTACTTCGCCCACGGGCTGGAAAACGTGATGAGCATGAACGCGCGCAAGCTCCACGGCGTGCTCAACGGCATCGACATGCAGCGCTATGACCCGTCGCACGACAAGAACCTTGCGGCGGTGTACTCGCCCAGCGACCTTGCCGGAAAGAGAACGGACAAGGCGGCGCTCCAGCGCGTGCTGGGGTTGCAGGAACGGCCCGACACGCCCGTCCTTGCGATGGTCTCGCGCCTCGTCTCGCATAAGGGACTGGACCTTGTGTGCGAAACGCTCGATTCGTTCATGGACAAGGACGTGCAGTTCGTCGTGCTCGGCAAGGGCGACGCGAAGTATGAGACGTTCTTTGAGTATGCAAGGCAGCGCTACGGCGGGCGCATGGCCGTCTACCTCGGCTATTCCGAAGAGCTCGCGATGCAGATCTACGCGGGCGCTGACCTCTTCCTGATGCCCTCGAAGAGCGAGCCATGCGGCCTTTCGCAGATGATCGCGATGCGCTACGGCGCGGTGCCCATCGTGCGCGAGACCGGCGGATTAAAGGACACCGTCCACGCCTATGAAGCCTGGAACGGGCAGGGCAACGGTTTTACGTTTGCCAACTACAATGCCGGCGACATGTGCCACGTGATCTGCGAGGCCATCGACCTGTACCACAATAACCGCGGCGCTTACGAGACGCTCCAGCGGCGCGGCATGACCGCGGACTTCAGCTGGACGCGCTCGGCGCAGGAATACCGCCGCATTTACGAATCCATCTGCCGATAAAGAAAAGGAAAACGATCTATGACCATTGACTCTGTGAAGAAAATGAAAGACGCGCTGTGCGAAAAGCTCAAGGTCAGCTTTGGCAGCACCGTGGAGGAGGCAAGCGACGCGCAGATGATGCGCGCGAGCGCACTTGTCCTGCGCGATGTGATGGCCGAGCGCAGCGTGGACACCATGCGCGAGACCCGCGAGGAACACCGCCGTCAGGTGCACTACCTGTCGATGGAATTCCTGATGGGCCGCAGCCTGATGAAAAACGCGTTCAACCTGGGCGTTGGCGAGATTCTGACCGAAGCGCTCGACGAGTTGGGCTTCCGTGCAGCGGACATCTTTGAAAGCGAGCCCGACGCAGGCCTCGGCAACGGCGGTCTTGGCCGTCTCGCCGCGTGCTACCTCGACTCGATGACCACGCTCGACATTCCCGCCGCGGGCTATTCCATCTGCTATGAGCTCGGCATTTTCCGCCAGCGCATCGTCGACGGCCAGCAGGTCGAGCTGCCGGACAACTGGAAGGACCTCGGCGGCGCGTGGCTGCTGCCAAAGCCGCAGGAGACCGAGACCGTCCGCTTCGGCGGCACGATCCGCCAGTTCTGGGACGACGGGCGGCTGCACGTCGTGCCCGAGGGCGCGACCGAGGTGCTGGCCATCCCCTGCGACATGGAGATCGCGGGCTACGGCACGAAGCATGTCAACACGCTGCGCCTCTGGGACGCGAAGTCTCCCGTGCCGCTCGACATGTCGCTCTTTTCGCAGGGCGAGTATCTGCGCGCGCAGGAGCAGCACGCGATGGCCGAGACCATCGCGAAGGTCCTCTATCCCGAGGATAACCATCCCGAGGGGAAGAGCCTGCGCCTGAAACAGCAGTATTTCTTCGTCTCCGCGACCGTGCAGTCCATCGTGCGCAAGCACATTGAGGTCTACGGTACGGCCACGAACTTCCACGAAAAGAACGTCATCCAGATCAACGACACGCACCCCGCGCTCGTCATCCCCGAGCTCATGCGCATTCTGATGGACGATGCGGGCCTCGACTGGGACACGGCGTGGCACATCACGACGCACTCCGTCGCCTACACGAACCACACGGTGCTCTCCGAAGCGCTCGAGCGCTGGCCGCAGGAGTTGATGCAGTCGCTGCTGCCGCGCGTGTGGACGATCATCACCGAGATCGCGCGCCGCTATCAGGAAAAAATCGAAAATTACTACCACGACGAGGCCAAAACACGCGAAATGGCCATCATCTGGGACGGTCAGGTCCGCATGGCGAACCTGTGCATCGCGGGCGGCATGGCCGTCAACGGCGTGAGCGCCCTGCACTCCGATATCCTGCGAAACGACGTTTTCAAGTATCAGTGCGCGATGGAGCCGGAGAAGTTCAAAAACGTCACCAACGGCATCGACCACCGCCGCTGGCTCGCGCAGATCAACCCGCGGGCGGGGACGAATACCTCCTGCACCCCGAAGCGCTCAAAAAGCTCGAGGCGCACGCGAACGACACGGCGGTGCTGGACCGCCTCGGCGAGATCAAGCGCGCGAACAAGCTGGATTTTGCTGCCTACGTCAAAAAGACGCAGGGCGTCGTGCTCAACACCGACGCGATCTTCGACGTGCAGGTCAAGCGCCTGCACGAGTACAAGCGCCAGCTGCTGAACGCGATGCACATCATCTACCTCTACCAGCAGTTACAGAACGACCCGAACCGCGCCATGCAGCCGCGTGTGTTCCTCTTTGGCGCGAAGGCCGCGCCGGGCTACGCGGTCGCCAAGCGCATCATCCGCCTCATCATCTCCCTTGCTGCCGAGGTCAACGCCGACCCCATCTGCCGCGACAAGCTGCAAGTGGTGTTTTTAGAGAACTACCGCGTGTCGCTCGCCGAGCACCTGATGCCCGCGAGCGAGGTGAGCCAGCAGATCTCCACCGCCGGCAAGGAGGCCAGCGGCACGGGCAACATGAAGTTCATGATGAACGGCGCGCTGACCGTCGGCACGCTCGACGGCGCGAACGTCGAGATGCACGAGAGGCTCGGCGACGAGAACATGTTCCTCTTCGGCCTGCACGCCGACGAGGTCGTGCGCCTCAAGCGCGAGGGCTATGCCCCGCAGAAGCTCTACGCGCGCGACGAGAATCTGCGCGCTGTGAT
>CALAAN010000307.1 GCA_937884915.1 uncultured Oscillibacter sp. | reverse complement strand
TGCGCGCGATCCCTCGGCGATCAGCCGCGCGAGCTCGAGCGCGCGCTCGTCGGGCGCGCCGCCCTCTTCGATCGTGGGGGAGAGCTTGACCTCCACGCAGCGCGAGCGGATGGTCTGAAGCAGCACCGCTGGATTTTCCGCGCAGAAGAAGAACGCCGCGTAGGCGGGCCCCTCTTCCACGAGCTTCAAAAGTACGTTCTGGTCCTTTTCCGTCAGGATGGTGCAGTCCTCGAAGATATAGACCTTGCGCGCGCCCTCGTTCGGGCGGATGAACGCGTCGGCGCGCATCGCGCGCACCGTGTCGATCGAAAGCTCCTTGTGCTCTGCGTCCCGCACGAACGTGACGTCGGGGTGGATGTCCTGCATGACCTTGCGGCAGGCGGGGCAGGCAAGGCAGGGCTTGCTGTCCGCCGTGCACTCCATCGCCGCGGCGGCATAGCGTGCAGCGGCGACGCGGTCGCCATTGCCGCTGAAAATGAGCGCGTGCGACAGTGCGCCGCGCTTGGCCGCGGCGCGAAGACGCGCCGCCGTATCGGTTTTTGCAAAATCCAAAAGCTCCATTGCCCGCTCCATGCTCTGTACTCTGTGCGCATTTTCGACGCAAACTTTAAAATAGTATATCGCAAAAATACGGCGCTTGCAAGGAAATCCGCACCCTGCGGCGGAAAAACGGAACGATTTTGCGCCAAAAGGTGTTTTGCGGGAGAAAAATGCGGAAAGTCGACAAAAATTTCACAACTTGTTATTGAAAGTCGGGGATTTTCTGTCTATAATAGTATGGCTTGATAATGATCACACAGCGATACATTTTTAATGGAGGAAAACCTATGAGCAAAAAGTATGTCTACCTGTTCTCGGAAGGCAACGCGACGATGCGTGAGCTTCTGGGCGGTAAGGGCGCGAACCTGGCCGAGATGACCAACATCGGTTTGCCCGTTCCCCAGGGCTTCACCATCACGACCGAAGCCTGCACCCAGTATTACGAGGACGGCCGCAAGATCAACGACGAGATCATGGCTGAGATCATGGAATACGTCGCCAAGATGGAAGAAATGAACGGCAAAAAGTTCGGCGACCTCAAGAACCCCCTGCTCGTCTCCGTCCGCTCCGGTGCGCGCGCTTCCATGCCCGGTATGATGGATACCATCCTGAACCTCGGTCTCAACGACGATGTCGTCGCCGCCATGATCGCGGGCAACCCCGACCCCAACTTCGAGCGTTTCGTTTACGACTCCTATCGCCGCTTCATCCAGATGTTCTCCGACGTCGTTATGGAAGTCGGCAAGAAGTACTTTGAGCAGCTCATCGACGCGATGAAGGAAAAGCGCGGCGTCAAGCTCGACATCGAGCTCACCGCTGCCGACCTCAAGGAGCTCGCCGAGCAGTTCAAGGCTGAATACAAGAAGCAGATCGGCGAGGACTTCCCCTCCGACCCCAAGACCCAGCTCTACGAGGCCATCCGCGCCGTGTTCCGCTCCTGGGACAACCCGCGCGCGAACGTCTATCGCCGCGACAACGACATCCCCTATTCCTGGGGCACTGCCGTCAACGTCATGCCGATGGTCTTCGGCAACCTGAACGACAACTCCGGTACCGGCGTGGCCTTTACCCGTGACCCCGCCACCGGCGAGAAGAAGCTCATGGGCGAGTTCCTGACCAACGCTCAGGGCGAAGACGTCGTCGCCGGCGTCCGCACCCCGATGCCCATCTCCCAGATGGAAGAGAAATTCCCCCAGGCTTACTCCGACTTCGTCAAGGTCTGCGACCTGCTCGAAGATCACTATCGCGACATGCAGGACATGGAGTTCACCGTCGAGAACGGCAAGCTCTACATGCTCCAGTGCCGCAGCGGTAAGCGCACCGCACAGGCTGCTCTCAAGATCGCCTGCGACCTCGTGGACGAGGGTATGATCGACGAGAAGAAGGCCGTCTCCATGATCGACCCGCGCAACCTCGACACCCTGCTCCATCCCCAGTTCGATGCGGCCGTCCTCAAGGCGGCTCCCGCCATCGCCAAGGCCCTGCCCGCCTCCCCCGGCGCCGCCTGCGGCAAGATCGTCTTCTCCGCTGAGGACGCCAAGGAGTGGAAGGAGCGCGGAGAGAAGGTCGTTCTCGTCCGTCTCGAGACCTCTCCGGAGGATATCGAGGGCATGAAGGCCTCTCAGGGCATCCTGACCGTCCGCGGCGGTATGACCTCCCACGCGGCTGTCGTCGCGCGCGGCATGGGCAAGTGCTGCGTCTCCGGCTGCGGCGAGATCAACATGGACGAGGAGAACAAGAAGTTCGAGCTCGCCGGCAAGACCTATCACGAGGGCGACTTCATCTCCATCGACGGTTCCACCGGCAACATCTACGACGGCATCATCCCCACGGTCGACGCCACCATCGGCGGTGAGTTTGGCCGCGTCATGGCGTGGGCCGATAAGTATCGCCGTCTGGGCGTCCGCACGAACGCCGATAACCCGCACGATACCGAGCAGGCCGTGAAGTTCGGCGCCGAGGGCATCGGCCTCTGCCGCACCGAGCACATGTTCTTCGAGGCGGACCGTATCCCCGCCATCCGCGAGATGATCTGTTCCGACACCGTCGAGCAGCGCGAGAAGGCGCTGGCCAAGCTCGAGCCGATGCAGCAGGGCGACTTTGAAGCCATGTATATCGCCCTCGAGGGCCGTCCGATGACCGTTCGTTTCCTCGATCCCCCGCTGCACGAGTTCGTTCCCACCGAGGAAGCTGACATCGAGCAGCTCGCCAAGGACATGGGCAAGAGCGTTCAGGACATCAAGAACATCATCGCCTCCCTGCATGAGTTCAACCCCATGATGGGCCACCGCGGCTGCCGTCTGGCCGTCACGTTCCCCGAGATCGCTGCCATGCAGACCCGCGCGGTCATCAAGGCTGCGCTGAACGTCAACGCCGCGCATCCCGACTGGAACATCATCCCCGAGATCATGATCCCGCTCGTCGGCGAGGTCAAGGAGCTCAAGTACGTCAAGGACGTCGTCGTCGAGGTCGCTGACAAGCTGATCGCCGAGGCCGGCAGCTCCATGAAGTACAAGGTCGGCACCATGATCGAGATCCCGCGCGCCGCTCTGACCGCGGACGAGATCGCCAAGGAAGCGGACTTCTTCTCCTTCGGCACGAACGACCTGACCCAGATGACCTTCGGCTTCAGCCGTGACGACGCCGGCAAGTTCCTCGGCGCGTACTATGACAAGAAGATCTACGAGAGCGATCCGTTCGCCCGCCTTGACCAGGTCGGCGTCGGCAAGCTCGTCTCCATGGCCGCCAAGATGGGCCGCGAGACCAACCCGCATATCCACCTCGGCATCTGCGGCGAGCACGGCGGCGATCCCACGTCCGTCGAGTTCTGCCACAAGGTCGGCCTGGACTATGTCTCCTGCAGCCCGTTCCGTGTCCCCATCGCCCGCCTCGCCGCCGCGCAGGCCGCGATCAAGGACATGCAGTAAGCAATCTGCTTCCGGCACAGGCTTTTATTGAATCAAACAAGCGC
>CALAAN010000306.1 GCA_937884915.1 uncultured Oscillibacter sp. | reverse complement strand
GCAGCCATACAGCGCCAGTACGCAGACGCAGGCGAGCAAAAGTGCAGCTATTCTCTTCATCGCTTCTCTCCTTTTCATTTTCGCATTACTTGTTTTTACTGCCGGCGCACCAGCTTTGCTCTTACAGGCTGTTCACCGTGCCGAGGAACAGCGGCAGCCCATCCACGCCGGTGATCATAAACGCGAACGGCCGGTTCAGGTTCATCTCCACCACGGGAAGCTCCTCCGGCATGGCGACGTCGGCGTCCGCCGTGATGGCCGTGAACGCCGCGGCCTCGCAGCCCTTTTCGTCCACCTTGACGCGCGCGGCATGCTGCACCTGCGTCACGGCGACGCTCTCGTCAAACTTCTCTTTGTCGACGAGCGGCGAGAAGTCCGCCTTGTTAAAGTCGAACACATCGGTGACGCCCAGCGCCTTGAGCGCGTCGGTCAGCTCCAGGCTGGAATCCACGTCGAATTTCGGCACGCTCCAGTGGATCTCCGCGCTCGGCAGCATGACGCCCATGTCGTAGATCATCAAGCCGCCCACGGCGCTGCCGTCTGCGAGCAGGCTCTCGAGCGTCGTGCCCTCGTCCGGCAGCAAAAAGCGCATCGACTGTCCGCCGCGGAAGCCGAGCTCCGCCACGGTGTAATTCTCGCCGCGGCAGTATGCGGCACAGTCGTCCGTGCGGTGCATGAACTGGGCGGTCTGCTTTTCGCCGCTCGCCGCGGTGAAGGTGTCCTTTTTCGTCGCGTCGGCCCAGAATTCGTCGCGCCACTGGTCCTTAAAATAGAGCGTCGTCAAAAGGAGCATCACGGTCTCGGGTTTCGTCTGGATGTCGCCCGCCGCGTCCTGCAAGAGACCTCCCGTGTTCTCGTTGATCCACTCGCCGATGGCCTTGTCCGTCTTCTCATCGCCCATTGGAGCGGAGAAGGTCGAGGCGAGGTACTGCTCAGCGAGAAGTTGCAGCGTCTCTTCGTTGTAGGGGACGTTCTCGCTTAGCCACACGGAGCTGCCGAGCAGCGTTTTGCCCGTCGAGGTCTCGCCGTAGAGGTTGCGCCAGACATAGTTGCCTGCGGCGCGCGACGCATCGGTATTTTCAAGACCGAGAAGCGACAGAAGCTGCGCGCGGCTGCCGCCGTCCGTCGTCTCGCTGAGCATCGCGAAGGCGAGATAGAGATTCGCAGGTGAAAGCACGGTGTTGCTTTCCGCCGAGAGCAGCGAACCCGTCTCCTTTGTAAAGTGCAAAAACGCCGCGGGGTAGCTCGTGCCCTTGCTGCGCAGCGCCTTGAGCGCGTCGTAATAGG
>CALAAN010000305.1 GCA_937884915.1 uncultured Oscillibacter sp. | reverse complement strand
AAGAGATGAAGGGAATTTGTCACGTCGAGCCAGCTCTCGTCGATGCCGAACGGCTCGACGAGGTCGGTGTACTCGCCGTAGACGGCGTTAATCTTTTTCGAGTATTCGGCGTAGAGCCGGTGGTGCGGCGGCAGCAGGATGAGGCCGGGACATTTCTGCTTGGCCTTCCAGATGGTCTCCGCCGTCTTGACGCCGCAGCGCTTCGCCGGTTCGTTTTTTGCCAAGATGATGCCGTGGCGCTCCGTCGGGTCACCGCAGACCGCAACGGGCAGAGCACGTAAATCAGGATGGCTCAAAAGCTCGCAGGAAGCGTAAAAGCAGTTGCAGTCGCAGTGCAGAATGATGCGGTCCATCGCGTTCACCTCGTTTCACGAACAGTGTAGCATAAAATAAGGAGTAGAACAAGCGTTTGAAAATAAAAAGTGCTCACCATTTGGTGAGCACTTTTTGGAATGCTTTGCGTCAATTTTCTCTCACGCTGTGCAGCGCTGCGCCGATGGCGGTAGCAAACGTCGCGTTTTCGGGAATAATAAAGTTGATGCCGTAGAGCTTTTTGAACATCTCGAACGTTTCCTTTGCCGGCGGCAGCATCGTCAGCGCGCCCGTGAGGACGACCGTGTCTGTGCCGCAGCACTTGCAGGCGAGCACCGACATCGTGCCGATGGACTGGAGCACCAGGTTGACGATGCCGAGCATTTTGTCCGACGGCGTTGCGTCGTCGGCGACCTTGGCGAAGTTTGCCGCCGTGGCCTCGGGCGGCAGATCGCCCACCTGCTCGCGCGAGAGGTCGGCCATCGTCAGGTCGATGTGGCTGAGGTCGCCGTCCTGACAGAGCTTGCGGATCAGCGCGTATTGGTGTACGCCTGTTGTGAGCGAGCTGAGGCCCGCGAGCGTGCCGCCGCCCACGCCGCTGCCGATGAGGTGGCGGACTTCTTCGCCCTTGTTGGCCCAGAGAAACGACGTACCCGTGCCCATGCTGACGACAACCGCGTGCTCCTTGCCTGAGAGGGCGAGGCCGCCCGTGCCGACGGAGGGGAACTCCTCGACCTTGATGGTCTTCACGCCGTAGATATCGCCCTCGACATTCGAAGAGCCTACGCCCGTGAGAGCGATATGGCGGATGTCGGAGAGCTGTAAATTGTGTGTGGAAAGGAAATTGCCCATCGCGCCGTAGAGCGAGGTGAGCGGATCATCGGCCTTGACGCGCAGCATGTCGATGACCGAGAGGTCGGGGGCAAGACCAACGATCTTCGTGCTCGAGCCGCCGATGTCAATGCCTAAAATAACACCCATTGTGATGCTCCGTTTCTTTAGAAAGTCCCTTTATCATAGGGGACACAATGCATAAAGTCAAGTAGAAAGCGGAAAAAGGGCTGAAAGCCTTGCTTTATTTCATTATGCAGGATATAATGCATTCATTACAAGGCGCGGCACAGTCCGCGCCGTGACACTATGAGGTGAATATGAAGACGGATCAGAAGCTCAACATGACCATGCTCTGCGACTTCTACGAGTTGACTATGGGCAACGGTTACTTGAAAGCAGGGTTCCAGGATCGCATTACCTATTTCGACGTTTATTTCCGCTCGGTGCCGGACGGCGGCGGCTACGCCATTGCCGCCGGTCTCGACCAGCTGATCGACTATATCGAGGATCTGCACTTCGACCCGCAGGACATTGACTACCTGCGCTCTCGCGGCATCTTCTGCGAAGAATTCCTCGACTATCTTGCAAACTTTCGCTTCAGCGGCGACATTTACGCCGTGCCGGAGGGTACGCCCGTCTTCCCGAAAGAGCCGATGGTCGTCGTGCGCGCGCCCGCGATCGAGGCGCAGCTGCTTGAAACGTTCGCACTTTTGACGGTAAACCACCAGAGCCTGATCGCGACCAAAGCCAGCCGCATCGTCCGTGCCGCAAAGGGCCGCGCCGTGATGGAGTTCGGCTCCCGCCGTGCGCAGGGCTCTGCCGCCGCCATCGACGGCGCTCGTGCTGCCTATATTGCTGGCTGCTGCGGCACTGCCTGCACCATCTCCGACCAGCTCTACGGCACGCCCGCGCTCGGCACGATGGCCCACGCCTGGGTGCAGATGTTCGACACGGAGTATGACGCGTTCGCGACGTACTGCAAGCTCTACCCGCAGAACGCCGTCCTGCTTGTCGATACCTATAATACCTTAAAGTCCGGCATTCCCAACGCCATTAAGGCATTCAACGATATTCTGAAGCCGCTCGGCATCAAGAAGTGCGGTATCCGCCTGGACAGCGGCGATATTGCCTATCTTTCCCGCAAGGCGCGCAAGATGCTCGACGAGGCGGGCTGGACGGAGTGCACCATCACCGTTTCGAACTCGCTCGACGAGTACCTCATTCAGGATCTCTGGATGCAGGACGCGAAAATCGACGCCTTCGGCGTCGGCGAGCGCCTGATCACCGCCAAGAGCGAGCCGGTCTTCGGCTGTGTGTATAAGCTCGTCGCGGTGGAGGACAAGGACGGCAACGTCATCCCAAAGATCAAGATCAGCGAGAACGTCGGTAAGATCACAACGCCGCACTTCAAAAAGCTCTACCGCTTCTACGGCCGCGACACCGGCAAGGCCATCGCCGACTATCTGACGGTCTACGACGAAACCGTGGACGACAGCCAGAATATCGAGATTTTCGACCCCGACGCCACGTGGAAGCGCAAGGAGGTCTATCACTTCGAAGCGCGCGAGCTGCTCGTGCCCATCTATCTCAAGGGTAAGCTTGTCTATAAGCGCCCCAGCATCGAGGAGATCAAGAAATACTGCGCCGAGCAGGTCGACAGCCTCTGGGACGAGGTCAAGCGCTTCGACAACCCGCATAACTATTATGTGGACCTCTCGCAGAAGCTCTACGACATCAAGACCGAGCTTCTGAACGAGAAAAACGAGCGCTACGAGAAAAACTGATCTAAAACAGGGAACAGCCAACAGGAGGGGATTGATACTGCGATGAAGGGATTCCAGATTCAGCAAAAGGGCGAGCGGCGCATTTCTGCGGCGCTGCGGATCATGCTGGTGGCCGTCCTGCTTGCGGTGCAGATCGGCCTTGTCGTCGCCATCTCCTACTTTATGCAGGAGTATCTGGCGCTGGCCTACGGTATCGTACAGGTCGGCGCGCTGTTCCTCGCGGTGCATATCTATAATGAACCAGGTGAGCTTTCTTACAAGCTCATCTGGTTCATCCTGCTTTTGCTGGCCCCGCCGGTGGGCATGATTCTCTGGTTCCTCTGGGGCGGCGCGGCGCAGAAGCGCCACCTGCCGCAAAACACCAAGCGCGTCCCAGATGAGCCCGAGAGCGTGTGCAAGCGCAGCGCGCTCGCGGTCGAAAAGCTCACACGACAGCTGCCCACGTGGTCGCGCACGGTGAACTACCTTTGCCGCCGCGGTTTCCGGCTCTATCAGAATACCTCCGTCACGTATCTGCCCGAGGGCGCGGTTTTGCTGCGAGATCTCATCGACCGCGCGGCCAAAGCCGAGCGATTCATCTTCCTCGAATACTTTATTCTGGCCGAGGGCAAGCTCTGGGGAGAGCTTGAAAAGATCCTCTGCGCCAAGGCGCGCGAGGGGGTCGAGGTCAAGATCATCTTCGACGACTTCGGCAACATCAAGCGTTTTTCCGGCGAGACGATCGATTCCCTGCGCGATGCGGGCGTCGAGGTGTTCATCTTCAACCCCGTGCACGAGTATGTGAACCGCCTCTATTTCAATTATCGCGACCACCGCAAGATCGCCTGTATCGACGGCGATATCGCCTACACCGGCGGCGTGAACATCGCCGACGAATACGCGAACATCGTCGAGCGCTTCGGCTACTGGAAGGACAGCGGCGTCCGCCTGGAGGGCGAGGGCGCCTGGAGCCTGACGGCGAGTTTTCTTCGCATGTGTGTCAATATCGGCGGCACCATGCACAACGAGCACGACTATTACCGCCCGCACACGCCGGTCAGGAGCGAGGGCTTCTGCCAGCCGTTCACCGACGGGCCGCAGAATAACCCCGACAATCCGGCAGAGGACATGTTCCTCCAGTTAATCTCCGGCGCGCGGCGTTTTCTCTATATCACGACGCCGTACTTTATCCCTGATGAAAGTCTGATGCGTGCGCTGTGCATCGCTGGCGACGGCGGGGTGGATGTGCGGCTGATGCTGCCGGGCAAGCCTGACCACTGGTACGCCGACTGCGTGGCGGAGTCATACTTCGGCGAGCTCATCAAACATGGCATAAAGGTATACCGCTATACCCCTGGCTTCCTGCATGGGAAAACCATCATGGTCGACCGCGAAGCGGCCTTTGTCGGCTCGGTGAACATGGACTACCGCAGCTTTGAGCTCGATTATGAGTGCGGTGTGATGGTCTACGGCGCGCCGATGATCGAATCGCTGCTCGAGGATATGGATGCGATCGTCGACCAGAGCCGCCTCGTCACGGCTGAGGAGTGGGCTAAGCGCAGCGTTCTGCGCCGCGTGTTCGAGCCGCTGCTGCGTCTGTTCGCCATCTGGATGTGACAGGAAAGTGGGGGAACAGCGGAAATTTTCCAAATTTTGATTTTTTGGAAAATTTCCTGTTGACAAATGCAAAGTTCCTGCTATAATAATATTTGTTCGCTGAACGACACAGCACAGTGAACAACACAACATAGCGGGATTGTGTAATGGTAGCACAGCGGACTCTGACTCCGTATGTGAGGGTTCGAATCCTTCTCCCGCTG
>CALAAN010000304.1 GCA_937884915.1 uncultured Oscillibacter sp. | reverse complement strand
CGTGCACGCTTGCAGTAAAGCTCCGCGAGCAGCAGCGTCGCGCGCGGGCGCGTGTCCTCCTCGCGGCGTTTTTCCTGCAAAAAACGCTCCTCTTCGTCAAATTCCTGCTGCGTGAGGAAGCGCTTGTCCCAGAGCATATTGTCGATGCGGGCAAAGCGGCTCTCATCTGTGAGGGAGAAGAGCGAGTCGATGCTCGTTCCCAGCGTGACGGACAGCGCGGGCAGGAGCTGGATGTCGGGCAGCGAGCTGCCGTTTTCCCACTTGCTCACGGCCTGCGCGCTCACATGGAGGGCTTTCGCGAGCTGCTCCTGCGTCATGCTCTTGGAGAGGCGCAGCGTTTTGATCTTGCTGCCGATGTCGATGTTCATAAAGGCAAAACTCCGTTTCTGATAAAGTGCGGACGTCCTTGATGTGCTCAGTATAGCTGATTTCCGGGCAGTGCGCAATGGAGGGGGAGTTTCGCGCGCTCAAATGGCGGTTGAGCGCAAAAAAGACGGAAGAAATGTATCTTCCGCCCTTTTTATGCAGTTTCAGTCGAATCAGTCGCCGACGCCGGGGTTCAGGACCTTGCCGACATTCCACAGGTGCGCGACCTGCTGCGCGGCGGCCAGACGCTCCTCGGGCGTTTCGTAGCTTGCGTGCGCGGTCTGCGCGCCGCAGTCGACACAGGTGACATAAACGCACCAGCCCTGCTCATCCTCCACCACGCCGGTGCCGCGGCAGTAGGGGCAGTCCTGCAATTCAATCTCATAAATCGGATCCATGCTTTTCATCCTTTCCTACCGCGCAAATCGATTTTTTGCGCGGAAATGACCTAATGACCGTAGTATAGCAGGGAAACGGACGCTTTACAAGCAAGAAAATAGCAAAAAAAGGGGCGCTCGCAAGCGCCCCGCTTTTTACACGTTGGACGATGGAACAGGAAGCTGGTACTTTTCCACGTAGGATTCGTATGTGCGCTGGAAGCTGCTATCGGTGGCCTTGGCTTGACGCAGCGTTTCGTGCAGGTTGAGATTGTGCGCGCGGGCGTCGATGACGCAGCCGGCGATGTTAGAGCAGTGGTCGGATGTGCGCTCAAGATCAGTCAGAAGATCGGAGAGGACGAAGCCTGCCTCGATACTGCAATGGCCCTGCTGCATGCGCAGGATGTGGCGTGTGCGCATCTGCTCTTTGAGCGTGTCGATGACCTGCTCGAGCGGCTCGACCTGCCGGGCGAGCGTGACATCCTGCGAGGAGAAGGACTTGAGCGAGAGCGAAAGGATCTCGCGAATGGCAGTGGTGAGGATGGCGAGTTCGTTGAGGGCGCTGCCGGAGAACGTCAGGCCCTTTTGCTCCATCTCCTCGGCAGAGGAGAGAATATTGACCGCGTGATCAGAGATGCGCTCAAAGTCGCCGATGGTCTTGAGAAGCTCGGTCGCCTCCTCGCTCTCGTCGCGACCCAATTTCTGCGTGCTGAGCTTGACGAGGTAAGTGCCGAGGATGTCCTCATAATGGTCGCAGAGTTCCTCGTCGTCGCGGATGCTCTGGGCAAGCTCGGGCGTGTTGTGCTCGAGGGCGGCGAGGGCGTTATTCAGCGCGCGCACGGCGCAGTCCGCCATTTCGCAGGCGACAGCGCGGCTCTGGCGAAGGGCGAGAGACGGCGTGGGGAGCAGACGCTCGTCGAGCTCGGTCGTCTTTTCACCCTGCGTCCGGGGATCGTCGGGAACGATGCGGCAGGCGAGCTTTTCCAAAAGGCCGCCCGCGGGCAGGAGCATGGCGGTGCAGAGAATATTGAAGACCGAGTGTGTGACGGCGATACCCGCCATGGTGGCGGATTCATTGAGCAGCGCGGGCGCAAAGGCCGCGCGCACGATGCAGAAGACCGTCAGCAGCACGACGACGCCGATGACATTGAAGAGCAGGTGGACGACTGCGGCGCGGCGGGCGTTCTTGTTCGTGCCGATGGACGACAGCATGGCCGTGACGGTCGTGCCGATGTTCTGGCCCATGATGATGGGAATGGCCGCGGCATAGCTTACAGAGCCCGTGACGGCGAGCGCCTGCAAAATACCGACGGACGCCGAGCTCGACTGGATGATGGCCGTGAGCAGCGCGCCGGCGAGCACGCCGAGAATGGGATTCTGAAAGGCAACAAAGAGATTCGTGAACGCGGGGACATCCTTGAGGCCTGCGACTGCGCCGCTCATCGTCTCCATGCCGAACATGAGCGTGGCAAAGCCGAGCAGGATCATGCCGGTGTCCTTTTTCTTGTTGTCCTTGCAGAACATGTAGTAGATGATGCCGATGAGCGCAAGGACGGGGGTGAAGGACGTGGGCTTTAGAAGACGGATCCAGAAGTTGCCGGAGTCGATGCCGCCAAGGCTCAAAAGCCAGGCCGTGACGGTCGTGCCGACGTTGGCACCCATGATGACGTTGATGGCCTGACGCAGCGTCATCAGGCCCGAGTTGACGAAGCCGACCACCATGACCGTGGTAGCGGACGAGCTCTGGATGATGGCCGTGATGCCAAGGCCCGTTAAAAATCCGGCGAACACGCTGCCGGTCATCTTGTCGAGAAGGGAGCGGAGCTTGCCGCCCGCGCGGCGCTCGAGTGCCTGACCCATCAGGTTCATGCCGAAGAGGAACAGGCACAGCCCGCCGATCATCGTGAGCACGTTGAAAATATCCATATTTTCTATCTTTCCTTTTCTTTCGAATCGCTTATTTATAACCAATTTACAGCATAACTGGGCAATTGCAAATCAAAAAGCAAAGAATTGTAAAATCGATGTAAAATACTGGTAAAGTCAACGAGACTTCGCAAAGTGTTCGTTTTTATGCCTGCATGAACTGGAAAAAAGTGCAGACACTAAGCGCGGCATTCGCCGCGGCGTTCGTTTCCGCGGCAAAAAGCAACTTGAAATGTCGGAGGAATCGTATGAAAAAAGACTTTATCGACACCAACGAATTTACCAAGCAGGAGCTGCTCGACATCATCGACTTGTCGCTCGCCATCAAAAAGGCCATTCGGGCGGGCTACTATCCGCCCCTGATGCGCAACATGACGCTCGGCATGATTTTCCAGCAGTCTTCTACGCGCACGCGCGTCTCGTTCGAGACCGCGATGAGCCAGATGGGCGGGCATGCGCAGTATCTGGGCCCCGGCATGATCCAGCTCGGCGGACACGAGACCATCGGCGACACGGGCAAGGTGCTCTCAAAGCTTGTGGACGTCGTGATGGCGCGCGTCATCGAGCACAAGACGATCGAAGAGCTCGCGAAAAGCTGCACCATTCCCGTCATCAACGGCATGTCGGACTACAACCACCCCACGCAGGAGATCGGCGACCTCTGCACGATCGTGGAGCATCTTCCGCAGGGGAAAAAGTTAGAAGACTGCAAGGTCGTGTTCGTGGGCGACGCGACGCAGGTGTGCGCGTCGCTTGGATTTATCACGACGAAGCTCGGCATGCACTTTGTCCAGTACGGCCCGCAGGGCCACCAGTTGAATGAGCAGCACAAGGAGATCATGAAGAAGAACTGTGCGCTCTCCGGCGGCAGCTACCTTGTCACGGACGACCGCGAGAGCGTGCGCGGTGCGGACTTTATCTACACGGACGTTTGGTACGGCCTCTACGAAAACGAAATGCCGAAAGAAGAGCGCGTGCGCGTGTTCCACGACTATCAGGTCAACCGCGAGCTGATGCAGCTCGGAAACCTCGGCTGTAAATTCATGCACTGCCTGCCCGCGACGCGCGGCGAGGACGTGACCGACGAGGTCGCTGACAGCGATGCCTCCCTCTGCTGGGAGGAGGCGGGCAACCGCCTGACGGCCATGCGCGGCCTTCTCGTCTACTTTACGCGCTGCCGCCATGAGCCGAGCGGCCTTCAGATCGCGGCGGCGAAGGAAGAGCTTGACAAAGTGCTCTGCGACAAGCTCGGCTGCGTCGAGGCCTACTGCGGCGTTTCCAAGGCGGAAAAGAGCTGAGAAAAGCCATGGAGAAGAATCAATTCCGGCTCGCGGACGTCATTTTGTCGGTCATCTGCGTGGTGTTTGTCGCCGAGGCGGCGGCACCGGTCACGTCGATCGGCAACAGCCAGTATTTCTGGTGGATCTTTATGATATTGGCGTTTCTGCTGCCCTACGGGCTCATTGCCGCCGAGCTCGGCACGGCCTACGCAGGCGACGGCGGGCTCTATGACTGGATCCACGCGGCGTATCCGGACGGCAAGTGGGCGGCGCGCGCCTCGTGGTACTACTGGATCAACTTTCCACTGTGGATGGCGTCGCTCGCGGTGATGTGCCCCGAGCTCATCACGTTCATCACGGGGCGAAGCCTCGGAACATTCGGCTCGCTCATCGTCGAGCTGCTGTTCATCTGGATCGTCACGGTCATTGCGTGCTATCCCGTGTGCGACAGCATCGTCATCCTGAACGTGAGCGCCGTCATTAAAATTTTGCTGGCGCTGCTTGTCGGCGGGCTCGGCGTGTGGTATATTAGCCGCTATGGCTTTGTGAACGATATGTCGGCGCGGACGTTCCTGCCGTCGTTCGACTTAAACAGCCTGTCGTATATCTCTGTCATCATCTTCAACTTCCTCGGCTTTGAGGTCGTGTGCACGTACGCAAACAACATGAGCGATCCGAAAAAGCAGATCCCGCAGTCCATCGTGACAGGCGGCATCGTCATCGCAGCCATCTACCTCTTCTCGGCGTTCGGCATCGGCGCGGCGGTGGATGTGCGCGAGA
>CALAAN010000303.1 GCA_937884915.1 uncultured Oscillibacter sp. | reverse complement strand
AAGAGAATCTTCCAATTGGGACGAATAGACCGATTTGAAGTGCCCTTTAGTAAGGCTAATGCTCTCAATGGAGAGATACAACGATCAATTTATACAGTATAAGGAGAATAGGACTATGGGAAATCTTGATGGAAAAATCGCGATCGTCACCGGCGCTGCCCAGGGTATCGGCTTTGGCTGCGCAAAAGTTCTCGCCCAGCATGGCGCCACCGTTGTCCTTGTTGACCTGACGGACGCCGTCGAGGCTTCCGCCGAAGAGCTCAAAAAGGCTGGACTGAAGACCGACTACCGCAAGTGCGACGTCAGCAATCTCGAGCAGGTGCAGCAGATGGTCGATGATGTGGTCAAGACATACGGCAAGATTGACATCCTGCACAATAATGCCGGTGTCAACCGCCGCGTCAAGTTTGAGGATATGGACACAAAGACCCGTGACTTCATCATCGGCGTCAATATCCTCGGCGTGTGGAACGTGGCGAGAGCTGTGTGGCCCTACATGCTCAAGGCGAATTACGGCCGTATCATCAACACCTCCTCCGTCACCGGCGTGAAGGTCGTTGACGAAGGCCAGAGCACCTACGCGCTGACCAAGGGCGCAGTCCTGGGCTTCACGAAGGCACTTGCCTATGAAGGCGGCCCCCACGGCATCACTGTCAACGCTGTTCTTCCCGGTTGGGTCCGCACCCCGAAGGTCGAGCAGGTCTGCCGCGACAGCCGTCCGGAAGATCCTGAGAGTGCAATGCGCGATATGGCAGCCTTTATCCCTCTCAAGCGCCTGTGCAACATCGAAGAGATTGGCGATCTGGTCGCCTTCCTCGCGTCCGACGATTCCAAGTACATCACCGGCACGGAGCAGGTGATCGATGGCGGCAGCACCCTGCCGGAGACCTTCGATATTCTCCACGCCTGAGCGTGGAAGATCAGAATTATGAAATAACAGGAGACAACAGATATGCAGTATCCTTATATTCCGAACAGCAATGAAGCTGTCCGCAAAGAGATGCTGGATTTCATCGGGGCCAAGAGCGTGGAGGAGATCTATTCCTTCATTCCCGACGAAGTCCGCATGAAAAAGCCGCTTGATATTCCCGCTCCCTTCACGACTGAGCAGGAGCTGAGCCGGCACATGAATTCCATTCTCGCCGAGGACTCCACCTGCGAGGAGAACATCAGCTTCCTCGGCGCAGGCTGCTATGATCACTATGTTCCCGCCATCTGCGACGAGATCAACGGCCGCAGCGAGTTCCTGACCGCCTACAGCGGCGATACCTACGCCGACCACGGCAAGTGTCAGGCATTCTTTGAATTTTCGAGCATGATGGGCGAACTGCTCGACCTTGATGTCGTCAGCTTCCCGACCTATGACGGCGGTCAGGCTGCTTCCACGGCGCTGATGATGTCCCGCCGTATCAACGGCCGCGGCAAGGCGCTCGTGCCCGAGAACATGAACCCCAACCTGCTCTCTCAGATGAAGTGCTACTGCGAAGGCATGCAGCTCATCGGCGTTAAGGCCAAGGAGAACGGCCAGATGGACCTCGAGGACCTCAAGGCCAAGCTCGACTCCGACGTCGCCGCCGTCTTCATCCAGAACCCCTGCTTCCTCGGCTTTTTTGAAGAGCAGGGCAAGGAGATCGGCGAGCTGGCGCACTCCGTCGGTGCGGAATATGTCGTTTACGCCGATCCTTCCTCCCTCGGTATCACCGAGCCGCCCGCTGACTACGGCGCGGATATCTCCTGCGGCGAGATCCAGCCCCTCGGCATCCACATGAGCTTCGGCGCGGGCCTCGGCGGCTACCTCGCCACCCGTCAGGAAGAAAAGTACGTGATGAACTATCCGCATCACCTGCATAACATCTTCAAGAACTCCAAGGGGCAGTTCGGTTACTCCCGTGCCCTGCCCGAGCGCACGAGCTACTACGTCCGCGATAAGGGCGTTGAGTACCTCGGTACCTGCGTGGGCCTGTGGACCGTTACCGCCGCCGTGTACCTCGCCCTGATGGGCCCTGAGGGCATGCGTGAGCTGGGCGAGAACATCCTCTACAAGAGCAACTATGCGCAAAAGAAGCTCGCCGGCCTCAAGGGCGTGACGATGCCGTATGCCGGCAGTCACAGCTTCATGGAGTTCGTGCTGAACTTCGACGGCACGGGCAAGACCGTTGCCGAAGTCAACAAGGCGCTGCTCGCCAAGCACATCTTCGGCGGCTATGATCTCAGCCGCGAGATGCCGCAGCTTGGCCAGTCCATGCTGGTCTGTGTCACCGAAAAGACCTCACTGGGCGATATCGACAAGCTGGCCGATGCGCTCGCTGAGATCCTGTAAGGGAGGGGGAAGAAACCATGTCTGAACTGAAGAAGAGAAATTTCCATGAAGCACAGTGGGACGAGTCCATCATTTATGAGCAGAGTGTGCCCGGCAGCCGCGGCGTGCTGGTACCCGACGTGTCCGAGGAGGCCTCCAAGGTCACTGGCGATGTCTCCGCTCTCATGCCCGCATCCCTTAAGCGCAAGCAGAAGCCCGACCTTCCGGAGCTGGCCCAGCCCCAGGTGCTGCGTCACTTCCTGCGCCTGTCCCAAGAGACCATCGGCCAGGACATGAACGTCGATATCGGCCTTGGCACCTGCACGATGAAGTACAGCCCCAAGATCAACGAGCAGTTCGTCCGCTCCCACAAGTTTACCGAGATGCACCCCTATCAGGACGACGAGACCAGTCAGGGCGTGCTCAAGCTCATCTATGATTTTGAGCAGATCATGAAGGAGATCTCCGGCCTCGACGCCGTCTCCTTCCAGCCCGGCGGCGGCGGCCAGGGCATCTATGCCAACGCTGCCGTTCTGAAGCAGTATTTCCGTGACCGCGGTGAGGAGAACCAACGCACCCAGATCATCACCACGATCCTCTCCCACCCCATTGACTCCGCCGCTCCCGCCACCAAGGGCTTTGAGGTCATCAGCCTCTATCCCGAGGCCAACGGTTACCCCAGCATTGAAGCGCTGAAGGCCGCTGTGAGCGAGAAGACCGCCGGTATCTTCATCACGAACCCTGAGGATACGGGCGTGTTCAACCCCATCATCCGCGAGTTCGTCGACATTGTGCATGAGGCGGGCGGCTTGTGCGTCTGCGATATGGCGGACTACAACGGACTGTTCGGCATCGTGCGTGCCAAGGAGCTCGGCGCAGATCTATGCCACTTCAACCTGCACAAGGCCTTTTCCTCTCCCCACGGCTGCATGGGGCCCGGCTGCGCGGCGCAGTGCGTGAGCGCAGAGCTTGAAAAGTATCTGCCCCGTCCCCGCGTCCGCTTCGACGGCAAGAAGTATTACACCGACTACGGCGGCGAGTATTCCATCGGTAAGGTTCGTCAGTTCCATGGCTCCCTCGCCGCGGTCCTGCGCGCCTACGCGTGGATCATGAGCCTCGGCAAGGACGGTCTGAAGACCGTTGCCGAGACTGCCATCCTGAACAATAACTACATGATGAAGCGCATGCTCACCGAGGTCAAGGGCGTTTCGATGTCCTGGGCCGAGGAGGCGCCCAACCGCCTCGAGCAGGTGCGCTACAGCTTTGAAAAGCTCTACAAGGATACCGGCGTGAGCGCCGAGGACGTCAACCGTCATCTGCTCGACTTCGGCTTCCAGCGCTTTTTCGCAAGCCATCACCCGCTCATCGTGCCCGAGCCGTTCACGCCGGAGCCGACCGAGTCCTACTCCAAGGCGGATATCGACGAGTACGTCGACGCACTCGTGCAGATCAGCAACGAGGCGTATACCACGCCCGAGGTCGTGCTCAACGCACCGTATGCCGGTCCTATCTCCAAGCTGGAGAACGACCACATCAAGGATTGGCGTGAGCTGTGCGTGACCTGGCGTGCCTATAAGAAGCAGAATGGCCTCGCTTAAGATCAAACTCGGCCTTATCATCAACCCCATTGCGGGCATGGGCGGCAAAGTTGCCCTCAAGGGCACCGACGGACGGGCTATTCTGGCCATGGCACGTGAAAAGGGCGCTGTGCCCGAAGCGAACAGCAAGGCCGAGCGTGCGCTTCGCCTGCTGATGCCCCACCGAGGACAGATCATGATCTACACCGCCTCCGGCGACATGGGTGAGAGCCTGTGCCAGAAGCTGGAGTTCCCCTACACAGTAGTTCATACGCAGTCTCAACATGAGACGTCTCCTCTCGACACGATGGCTGCGGCGAAGAATATCGCCGCAGCCTCCGTCGACCTTCTGCTCTTTGCAGGCGGCGACGGCACGGCCCGCAACATCTGCGAGGCCATCGGCGAGAGCGTACCGGTGCTCGGCATCCCAGCAGGCGTGAAGATCCAGTCCGCTGTGTTCGCACTTGATCCGGAGTCCGCGGGTATGATCGCCGCGACGATCGCGCAGGGCACAGTGATGACGAGCGCGCAGCGCGAGGTCGTTGATCTCGACGAGGATGCGTACCGCACGGGTCACGTTTCCGCTAAGCTCTACGGCGTGATGCGCGTGCCCGACCAGCCGGAGAGGCTCCAGTCGATGAAGCAGAGCGGCTTTTCGACCGAGGCCGACCAGATGAACGTCATCGCGGTGTATCTCGAAGAGCACATGGAGCCGGGCGTTTACTACGCTGTCGGTTCCGGGTCCTCTGCAAAGTGCATTTCCAAGCGTCTTGGCATTGATTACGAGTTGCTGGGCGTGGACGTTGTGAAGGACAAGCAGCTTATCGCCAAGGATGTGACCGAGCAGCAGCTCTGG
>CALAAN010000302.1 GCA_937884915.1 uncultured Oscillibacter sp. | reverse complement strand
GTGCGCCGCGCGGGAAAAGGCGGCGTCCTGAAAAGTACCACACATCAAAAAAAGAGCTTTCTCCGCTTTTGATCCGCCGCTTTTCGCGTTTTTCTGCTCAGTTCATCGTCTTGGGTACGATGTAGACTGTCGTGCTCGCGCCGCTTGTATCGATGGGCAGCGTGTCGTCAAAGGGCTGCGTCAGCTCCGCGTCGGCATAGAGAAGACTGCCGGTGCTGCTGACAAACGTGACATACGTGCCGCGCTTGACGGAGATCTCCTGCGTTTCCCCGTCCGCTACGCCGGGGTCATAGACGAGCGTCAGCGCGCAGGTCTCATCGCTGTTGAAGGCCTCGGCCGCCAGCTCCTTGTCCGGCAGATAGGACTCGCTGTAGTTCCAGTTGTAGAGCGTCGTGCCGAGGACGGACGCCTCGCCGCTCTCGTCCTTGCTGTAATCCGTCACGGACTTGGCAAGCAGCTCCCCTGTCGCGGGGTCGACATAGTAGAGAGTCGTAAAGTAGTAGTCCGGCATGTCGTTGTAGGTCGTGGTCGTGGAGATCACCACCGCGCCGTCCTGCTCGCTCTGCTCGTCGACGGTCTCGACCGATCCGTCGTCCTGCAATTCGCCGCAGGCGGGCAGCATCGCCTGAATGTAGCTCTCATACTCGCCGCTCGGATAGCAGTTCATATTCAGGCGGCCGTCGCTTTCCATTTTGCTGAGATACACGCCGTTTTCTTCGATCGACAGGCAGGCCTGGCCGAAGAATTCATCCTCGCCCACGGGGCTGTCGGCGGTGTAGCTGTAGTGCGAGGCCAGAAGCAGATTCCCCTTATCATCGCGCGTATACTGCACCTTTGCGGTGTAGGTCTCGTTGCCGTTCTGATCGGTGCCCTGAATGCTCACGGTCACGGCCTCGTGATTTTCGAGCAGCTTTTCGGGAATGTTGTCCACGCGCGCCTGTTCGAGTGTGATTCCCTTGGGCTCGTCGGTGTTTTTGTCGTTGTTCGTGTCGCCGCCCTGCGTACCGCAGCCCGCGAGAATGCTCACAACGCAAAGTGCGCCAATGCCTGCTCTCTTCCAGTTTTTCATCTTGGTTTCCTCCTTATTTGGGTACAGGCTCACGCCCGCGTTTCAAATTCTCTTTAACGGTTTTCTTCCAGCGGCACGATGTAGACCGTCGCGCTCTCGCCGCTCGTGTCGACGCCGTTGTGCAGATCGATAGGCTCGGTCAGCTCTCTGTCCGCATAAAGCGCGAGGTCCATGCTGTCGAGGAAGAAAACGCGCGTGCCGTGCGCCACGCGGCACATGCTTATCGCCCAGCCATCCTCCGGTGCCCCTTCAACGGGAAAGAAGTACGTCAGGTCGCAGACGTCCTCCGTGCTGTCCGTCGAAAACAGGACCTCGTTCAGCAGGTTGCGCTCTGCCTGATAGGGCTCGTCGTAGCTCCAGCGGTAAAGCCTTGTTCCCTGCCTGGATACCGCGCCATTTTCATCTTCATGGTAGTCGGTCACCGACATCTCAAGCAGTTCCCTCGTTGCGGGATCAACGCGGTAGCACGTGGTGTAATAATAGCCGCTGGAATCCAGATAGCGCGTGGTGACGGAAAGCAGGATCGCGCCGTCCTCTTCACTGCATCCGTCGATCGTCTGCTCTGCATTCTCTCCGGATGTAGGGCATCGTGGCATCATGTCAAGAATATATTGCCTGTCATCATGTTTAAAGTGAATGCTCAGGCTTGCGGCGTCGTCGCTCGCCCTGCGCTCGGCATGCATTTTCTCGTTTGCTTCGCCCCACACTTCGTCCTCGCCCGCGTCGCTGTTCTCGGTATACTGACAGTGATACCAGGCCAGCACCGCATCCGCAATGCAGGTGTACTGGAACTTCGCCGTATCGGTCACGGCATCATTCTGATTGCTCTCCTGCACGGTCATAGTCACAGCGTCATGCCTTTCGAGCAGTGATTGCGGATCGTTCGCAGCGCGGATCTGCTCGAGCGTGATTCTCTGCGGCTCGTCGGTGCTGTCGTCATCACTCAGCCCGCAGTCGCCTCCGCAGCCTGCAAGTAAGCTCGCGGCGCATAAAGCGACGGCGGCGGCTCTCTTCCATTTTTTCATGGTGCGCTCTCCTCTCTCATCTCCCGTCAGTTTTGATCGCCGCTTTTCACATAGACTGTCGTGCTGCCGCCGTCCGGCCACTCGACCTCGAAGCTCTGATACTGCTCCGTCATGGCTGCGTCGTAGTAAGGGCGCAGCTCCTCGCTGCCGCTCAGGTAAAGGAGCGAGCTCAGCGGCACGGTGACGTGCTGCTCGCGCTCCCGCTCGGTGCCGGGGTCCCACACGATCGTCGCCTCGCGCTTGGGGCCGTCGTCCGACAGCATCAGCGCGCAGAGATCCTTCTCCGGCTCGTAGGAGCGGTCATAGTCGAAGGTGTACTGCACTGTTCCATAGCAGATGTCCTCCCCGTTTACGTTCTTCGAGCGCAGCTCCATCCGGACGCTCAGCAGATCGTCGGAGGTCGGGTCAATACAGTATTGTTCGAGTGAATACGCATTGTCGTCATCGCCGCCGATCAGGCGTGACTTGACCTCGAACACGAGCCGACCGTCCTGCTCATACGGCTCTCCAGCCTCTATGCTCACACCGTCACCGGCAGCGGTCAGATACGGCAGCGGAATGATGTTCTTTTCATACCATCCTCCCGCGGCAAACACCGTCACGTCGATGCGCCCCATAACGCCGCTCGTGTCTCTTCCTGCTGCAATGAGGCTCATCCCGTTCGGAACATCGTCCGAGCAGACGTCCATACTGTAAACATCGCTCTCGCCGTACTCATCACTGCTCCATCTGTGCCGCCAGCTCTGCCATCTTCCCTTTTCGTCAAGCATATACTGGTCGGTGACCTTTTCGGCCTGGCCGCGGTTCCTGCTGTCCGTACTCTCATAGGTGACGGTCACCACCTCATGCCGTTCGAGCAGCGAGGAAATCGCGTTTCGCTCGCAGACGTCTTCATAGGTGATGGGGTGCTCTTCCGCCATGTCGGTCTGCTTTTCCGTCTCTCCGCAGCCTGCGAGCAGCAGCGCGGCGGCGAGCGCGAGGGCGCTCATCAGTGTCCGACGTTTCATTTTCTTTTTCCTTTCATTGTCTTCTTTCCATCTTGACCGTGCGGAGCTTTTTTCGTTCCGTACACTTCCTTAGACGCAGAATTTTCCAAAAAGTTTCTCCCTTATGGATTTCTTAAGAAATTTTTTCTCCCGCGTGCGGGCTCTTGCATTTTCCGTCGCCGCGGCATACAATGGTGGCACATTTCACCCGGGAGGGGCGTTTTTATGAACTATATCGGCATCGACCTCGGCGGCACGAACATCAAGGGCGCGCTCGTGAGCGCGGAGGGCGAGATCTTAAAGGAGCATTCCATTCCGACGCGCGTCGACCTCGGCCCCGAGGCGGTCGCGGAGCGCATCGGTCAGGTCATCGCGCAGCTCTTTGACGGCGAATGCGCCGTCGGCGGCGTGGGCGTCGGCTGCCCCGGCACGGTGGATGACGCGAGCGGCATCGTCCGCTTTGCGGCGAACCTGAATTTTGTGAACTTCGACCTGCGCAGCGCCCTGCGCGCGCACACCGCGCTCCCCATCCACCTCGGCAACGACGCGAACGCCGCGGCGCTGGGTGAGGCGCTGTTCGGCTGCGGCCGCGGCGCGGAGAGCACCATCGTCGTCACGCTCGGCACGGGCGTCGGCGGCGGCGTGGTGCTCGGCGGCAAGCTCCTGACGGGCTACACGGGCGCGGCGAGTGAGATCGGCCACATGGTCATCGCGGAAAACGGCGAGGAATGCACCTGCGGCAGCCGCGGCTGCTTCGAGGCCTACTCCTCCGCCACGGCGCTGATCCGCGACACGAAGCGCGCCATGGCCGCGCATCCGGAAAGCCTGCTGCACGCAGTCGCCGCGGAACATGGCGGCGTCGACGGCCGCACGGCATTTCTCGCCAGAGAGCGCGGCGACGAAGCGGGAACGCAGGTCGTAGAGGATTACATCGAGCACCTGACCTGCGGACTCACAAATCTTGTCAACATCTTCTTTCCCGAGGTGCTGGCCCTCTCGGGCGGCGTGGCCAATCAAGGCGACGCACTGCTCCTGCCGCTGCGGGAAAGGGTGCGCGAACGCTCGTTCGGCTCGCGCTATGCCGTCTCGCACACGCGCATCGAACTCTGCACGCTCGGCTATCGCGCGGGCGTGATCGGTGCGGCGATGCTCGCGCGTGAATGATCGCAAGATATGATAAACCCCTCCGCCAAAAGGCGGAGGGGTTCTTTTTTTACCGGTAACCGTCCGGTTCGACCGTGCCTTCGATCAAAAACTGCACCTCGTCCACGCCGCTGAGCGACAGGAGCGACTGTTCGAGCGCGCTTAGCATCAGCTCTCGCTCCGCCTCGTCCTCCGGCAGTGAGCCGCTCGCAGGAAGATTCAGATAGCACACGCCGTTTTCGATGCGAGACGAGATGACCGCAAAGTCCTCCGGCAGGAGCGAGACAAGCGAATCGTCCTCCGGCCCCTGCGCGAGCGCTTCAAGCAGCGCGTTCACGCGCGTCTGGCCCTCGTAGAGCGCAAGCGTCTGCTGCTCGGCGCGCAGCTCGCCCGTCTTGCTGTCGAGGAAGTAGAGCGAAACAGTGATCGGCCGCAGACCGCTCTCGCGCGAGGAGAGCAGCGTATCCGCCGAGAGCAGCACCTGCGTCTTGCGGTACGGCAGCTC
>CALAAN010000301.1 GCA_937884915.1 uncultured Oscillibacter sp. | reverse complement strand
AGGAAAGCGCGTTTTCAACGCTCATGCAGGTCTACCGCGACCAGAAGAAATTCCGTAAAGCGCTCGGCCTTTACCACACGCTCTGCAAGAATCTTTCTGACGAATTCAGCATCTCGCCGCTCAAGGAGACCTCCGCGCTGTACTATCAGATCGTCGACGCGTGGAACACCTCGACCTACAAGCTCGAAGAGGGCAGCGACCAGCAGCTCATTGGAAAAGACGCGGTGCTGCACAAGCTCGTGGCGCTGTGCAACGGCTCGCGCCTCGAGAGCGACAAGATCTGCGCGCTCATTCAGGGCAAGGCGGGCGTCGGCAAGACGTATCTCATCAACTACATCCTGCACCAGTATGATTTTTCCGGCTGGGCGATCTGTCAGGCCTCGTGCTACCAGTCCGAGATGAACACCGTACTTGCCCCCTGGAACACGATCATGCTCCAGCTCATCCCGAAGTTCGAATCCGAAAACATCCGCATTCCGGACGTCTACATCAAGACCGCGGCGGGCCTTTTCCCCTGCCTGTCCGTCGAGTGCCAGCACAATTTCTCCGGCATTTCGAGCGACTATCCCGCGGGCGCGGACTATCTCGCCGCGCTCGAGAGCACGCTGCTCATTTTGTCGACCGTCGCGAAAAAGGTGCCGGTGCTGCTCATCTTAGAAGACATTCACTGGATCGACAACAACAGCGCCGATTTGCTTTCGATGCTGCTGCACCGCCTGCGCAGCACGAACATCACGATCATCTGCACGAGCCGCGACATTTTGCAGCCCTACGCCCAGCAGGTGCTCAACAACGCCGTGCGCGACAAGCTGCTCGACGTGTACAACATCGACGCCTTTTCGCAGGAAGAGACGACGCGCTTCGTCAACTTCTACGCGCCCGGGCGCTACTCGCAAAGGGAGATCGACAACCTTTACCAGAGCACGGAAGGCAACGGCCTCTTCCTCGTGCAGCTGCTCGACTCGATGCGCGAGTCGAACGGTCTCAAAAATATCCCCGCCAGCGCGGACAGCATCATCCAGATGCGCCTCGCGGGCCTTTCGTCCGATGAATTGCAGGTGCTCGACGTCATCTCGGTCTTCCGCGACTGGGCGCCGTTCGACATTCTCACTTCCCTTCTGACAAAGACGCCGCTTGAACTTTTATACCTCTGCGATCAGCTCAAGCAGAAGAACCTGCTCACTGAATCCACGCGCGGCAAGGTGCTCGGCTACTCGTTCACGCACGAGCGCGTGAAGGCCATGCTCTCGCAGCGTCAGTCGGAGTCCGCGCGCCGCATTCTGCATCTGCGCGCCGCGCAGTATATCGAAGCGCAGCTCGACAACAACGGCTCGGTCGACCTTTACGATCAGCTGGTGCAGCACTTCACCGCAGGCGGCGATATGTTCAAGGCCTTCAAGTACAAGGTGCTCTCGCTCGATGTGTTCGCCGGCATGTGCTACGAGCTCATGCCGATCCTGACCGATGGCGCGTCCGCGCTGACGGTCAAGGAGGAGGGCTTGACCGGTTACTTCCAGCTCCTCGAGCGCGAGCTTGCCTCGCTGCGCTCCACGCAGTTCGGCGCAAACGCCAAGGAGCTCGACCGGCTCGAGCGTCAGCTCTTATATGTCGAGAGCCGCTACTACATCCACGGCGGCGAGTACGACGCGGGTCTCCCCGTCGTCGGCCAGCTTCTCAAGCTCAGCACTGCTGCGGGCGACTGGCAGATGGCTGCCAACGCACACTTACAGTTCATCTATTATGCCATCCAGACCTACGACCTGCCCGTCATGCGCGAGCATCTGCGCCTTGGCATGCAGTATAAGTCCCGCTTGGAAAATACGCCGGACTGGGGCAAGTTCCTGCGTTTGCAGGGCCTTATGTGCCTGATGATCGGCGAATACGACGAGTGCCGCAGCTGGCTCGAACGCTCCATCAGCTTCTTCGAATCGCTCGACACCGACGGCGAGGGCCGCTATGTCATCAGCATCGCGGGCGCGTACAACTACATCGCCGAAACGTACCGCCTCGAGCGCAGCTTCGACAAGGCGCTTGAATACTACGACAAGGCCATCCTCTTCAACCAGCGCCGCGGCTCGTATCCCGGCGCGGCCATCATCTACACCGACTACGGCGTCGCCGCCTATCAGAGCGGCGAGACGGAGGTCGCGCGCGAGCTGCTCTCCTACGCCGAAGAGCTCTACCAGTCCTTCCACGAATACAGCCAGATGCCGATCGCGCTGTCGTATCTGGCGCTGTTCGACGTGGAAGACGGGCAGTATGTTTCCGCTGCTGCACGGTTGAGCAGGGCGCTCGACGTCGGGCACAAAATGGGCTCCCCATGGTGGAATGGCATTACCCTTTACATCATGTGGAAAATCAGGCTTCTTTTGGAAAAGCGGCAGGCCGATGCGCCGGAGATCGCTGCGCTGTGGCCGCAGGACAAGCGC
>CALAAN010000300.1 GCA_937884915.1 uncultured Oscillibacter sp. | reverse complement strand
TTTTACGTGCTTTTTTGCATCCGGTGGCGGAAACGCGCCGCGAAAGCGTGCAACAGTTTGCACAAATGGAGCAAAAGTGGCGGGGAAATATGCCTTTTTCTGACGCGGGTGGTGAAGCAGCGAGTGCGCTCCAGATGTGGGGAAGAGGTGCGAAAAGCACCCCATATCTTGGTAAAATGCCGCTGCTTCCTCACTTTGTTTCAACAGTTAACATAATGTACTTTACATAATATTTTGACATAATTAACAAAAATGGGAAAAGTTGGCAATTCCGCTTGCGAAAAGAGCGCAAACGGCCTATATTTATAGGTGCGTTCTATCGTTTTGGTCCGCAAGCAGAGAGCTGCTTCCTTTCACGAGGGGTGACATACTTGCTGGATCGAAGGAACAGAAGAGACCGCCGCGGCGTACTGCCGCCGCACGTGCCTGTGCCGATGCTGGTGTTGTCGGCGTTTATCGTGTTGGGTGTGATCCTTGGGTACGTGTTTGCGCTCCGGTCGCTGCAAGGCTCAAACGGCGAGCTGAAACGGTATTTCGACGCGTTTTTATCAGGCGGCGTCAATAAGCCGTTTTCGGCGCGGACGCTTGGCGAAACGCTGCTGTGCTATTTCCGCGCGCCGATTCTCGCATTTCTGTTGGGCTTTGCGTCCATCGGCGTGATCGCGCTGCCGCTTTTGTGCGCGTGCCAAGGGTTTCTTCTGTCGTACTCGCTCTTCTGCTTTGCGCTCTCACTCGGGCGGGGGAGCTTTCCGCTGCTGCTGGCGCTGTTCGGCATCCGGCTTCTGGCGGTGCTGCTGTGCACGCTGCTGCTCGGGAACGCGTCGCTTGACAAGTCCCGCGCGCTGCTGTCGCTTTCGCTTGGCGGCGGAGGACGGGGACGCGCGGTCAGCTACGGGAGCGCGTACTGGTACCGCTTTGGCATTTGTTGTGTGTGTTTGTTGTTTGCCGCTCTGCTGGAGCTGTGGCTCGCGCCGCAGTTTCTGCTGCTGGCGGCGTCCTGAGCTGTCTTTTGGGAAGGAGGGGTGTTGACTTATGGCTGACCTTTTGGCGCAATACGAAGAATATCTGGCCACGGAAAAGCACGCCTCCCAGAATACGCTCAGCTCCTATATGCGCGATCTACACCAGTTTGCTGCATATCTGGACGAGTTCTGCCCCATGCCGCTGCCGCAGGTGACGCAGGAGGTCATCAGCGGCTATGTCGCCTGGATGGGCGGCAAGGGCAAGTCCGCCGCGACGATCACGCGCTCCATCGCGTCGATCAAGTCGCTCTACACCTACCTCCAGATGATCGGAGAGGTCAGCGCGAATCCGGCCAAGGGCGTTGCCGCGGTGAAAGTGGAGCACAAGTTCCCCGAGATCCTCACGGGCAAGGAGGTCGAGCTTTTCCTCGACCAGCCACAGTGCGTGGATGCCAAGGGCTACCGCGACCACGCGATGCTCGAGCTGCTGTACGCCACGGGCATCCGCGTCTCCGAGCTCATCTCGCTCAACGAAGAGGACGTGAGCCTGAGCGCGAGCTTCATCCGCGCGCAGAGCAAGGGCAAAGAGCGCATCATCCCGCTCTATCCCGCCGCGGTCAAGGCGCTCTCGCACTATATGAAGGAGGTGCGCTCGCAGCTTCTGGCCGATCCCGAGGAGACGGCACTGTTCGTCAACATGAACGGCGAGCGCATGAGCCGCCAGGGTTTCTGGAAGATCGTCAAGCACTATCAGGAGACCGCCGGCATCTCGAAGGATATCACGCCGCACACTCTGCGCCACTCGTTTGCCGTGCATCTGCTCGAAAACGGCGCGGACCTGCGCTCCATTCAGGAGATGCTGGGACACGCGGACATTTCCTCGACGCAGATCTACACGCACGTTGTGAAAAAGCACCTCAAGGACGTCTATCAGAAGGCGCATCCGCGGGCATGAAAGGAAAAATGAAAGGCCGCTCAGAGAGCGGCCTTTTTTATGCAGTGATTTCTCGTTGCATTTCGGACAGATGTTTGATATAATTTTCAAATAAGTATCGTGGGAGGTGATGCGTGTGCGGATTCTCGGCATCGACCCGGGCATCGCCATCGTGGGCTTTGGGCTGATCGAAGCGGACCGCGGCAAAACGCAGCTGTTGAATTACGGTGCGATCACCACGCCCGCGGGACTGCCGCTGGCGCGCCGCCTTGTGCAGATCGAGCAGGACACGGAAGAACTCATCGCACAGCTGAAGCCCGACGCCATCGCGGTCGAAGAGCTGTTCTTTTCAAACAACATTACGACCGGCATCGCCGTGGCGCACGGCCGCGGTATCATTCTGTGCACCGCGGAAAAGAGCGGCGTGCCGCTCTACGAATATACCCCCATGCAGGTCAAGCAGGCCGTCGTCGGCTATGGTCTCGCCGAAAAAAAACAGATCATGGACATGGTCAAGCGGCTCTTGAAGCTCAAGGCCGTGCCGCGGCCCGACGACGCGGCCGACGCGCTGGCCATCGCCATCTGCCACGCGCGCAGCGCAACATCGCTTTTGAGCCGCGTGGGCGGGAACGACGTCAAGCAGACCATCTAAGCAGGAGAGAGGCAGTTTATGTTTTATTATGTCAGCGGAACGGTCGCGCATGTGGAGCCATATCTCGCCGTGATCGACTGCGGCGGCGTGGGCTACGCCTGCAAGACCACCAGCACGACGATCTCGCAGCTCCAAGTGGGTAAAGCAGGAAAACTTTACACCTATTTGCACGTGGGCGAGGGGATCTTCGACCTTTACGGCTTTGCCACGCAGGGCGAGCTGGGGAGCTTCAAGCAGCTCATCAGCGTCTCGGGCGTGGGGCCGAAGGCGGCGCTCGCGATCCTTTCGGTCTGCACGCCGCAGGGGCTTGCGATGGCCGTTATCACGGGTGATGAAAAGGCGCTCATCGTCGCGCCGGGCATCGGCAAGAAGATCGCCCAGCGCATTATCTTAGAGCTCAAGGACAAGCTCGCCAAGGAGCAGCAGGAGATCGGCATGCCGACCGCACCCGGTATCGCCGCGGGCGAGAAGAGCAAGGCCGTCGAGGCCGCCGCCGCGCTCGCGGTGCTCGGCTACACGCAGCAGGACATTGCGGTCGCGATGAAAGGCGTGGATGTGGAGAATCTGCCGCTTGAAGAGATCGTGAGACAGAGCTTAAAAAGGATGATAAAATAATGGGAGTCCTTTTGTTTTTTGCACTGGTTGGGACGTTATGGAGGACAGTGCACTATCTGCTGAAGCTGCAAAAACTGAAGATGAGTAAAGAAGAGTGGGGCTATTTAACGGATGAGGAAGAAACCCAAAAAGAAAGTGATACAGCGCGAGCCGCAATATGGGGAATCGTTTATGTTGGTATGTTGTTTGCCTTTATGATTTACGCTTCTACTACTATGTAATGGGGATGGGACAGTTTGAGCATTGATTTTGGGACC
>CALAAN010000299.1 GCA_937884915.1 uncultured Oscillibacter sp. | reverse complement strand
GCAGAGCGAGGAGGTGCGCAGCATGTTCATCCTGCGCTATTTCTACTGCGAGCCGGTCGACGCGCTGGCCGCGCGCTTCCACTGCGGCGAGAGCCGCATCAAAACCACGCTTCTGCGCACGCGCAGAAGGCTCAAAGAACATCTCATCAAGGAGGGATACTGTGAAGCATGAAGTTCTGGCCCGCGCCATGGGCGAGCTCGACGACGAGCTGATCGACAGCGCTTACGCCTACAAGCCGCGCAAACGGTACACCCTCCCGCGCGTACTTGCCGCCGCGGCGTGCCTTGTGCTCGTGCTGACCGCCGCCCTGACGATGACGCGCGACGCCTTACCGGCTGAGATCGAAATTGATGGCACGGCGCTCTCTTCAAGCCCCATCCCCATCAGCCAGACTGCAACAATGGCGCTCGACGCGCGCGGCAGCCTGAGCGGCCCGCTCAGCCCGCTGCTCACGATCGAGAGCAAGACGGGCGATGGGGTGACCGTCACCGTGTCGGACGGCGTGCTGACCCAGCCGCTTTACTCATTGCAGGAGGCGTTCACCTCCTACACCGTCTCCGGCAAGGTACAGCTTTGCTGGACGATCGAAGAGCCGGACGTGGGCAAGGTCTACACGCTCTCTCTCGACGGCGCGCCCGCCGTCACGCTGCGCTACGACGAGGCAAACGGCTATTGGGCCGCCGCACGGGCGTAAGCATTCCATTCCACATCATAATTTGACAACACACAACATTTTGGAGGTAAATTCCCATGAAAAAGTTTCTCACCCTGCTGCTCGCCGCAGTGATGACACTGTCCCTCGCCGCCTGCGGCAGCAAGGCGGACGACAATACCGGCGGCGACCAGCCCGCAAGCGCCCTTGACCTTTTGAACGCCGTGTGGGCGAAGTACAGCGACGATGACAAGTTCCCCGTGATGGGCGGCGGCACGGACGAGAACAACATGGTCGAAAACGCGCCCGGCAGCTTCTCCGTCGAAGACGGTGACGCGCTCGACTACTCCCTCTCCTTCCCCGCCGCGGACGCGGATAAGCTCTCCGACGCCGCGTCCCTCATCCACATGATGAACGCCAACACCTTCACCGCGGGCGCGTTCCACGTTGCGAGCTCTTCCGACGTTGACACTGTCGTCTCCGACCTCAAGGACAACGTCATGTCCCGCCAGTGGATGTGCGGCTTTCCCGACAAGCTCGTCATCCTGACGCTCGGCGACTATGTCGTCTCCTGCTACGGCGCGGAGGACCTTGTCGACCAGTTCAGCGCAAAGGTCACTGAGACCTTTGCCGATGCCGTCGTCGCCTGCGACGAGGCCATCGCCTAATTTGATCTTCTGAAAGGCGGAGAAGTCCATGCTCTTTTCCAGCGTTCCCTTTCTCTTCTACTTTCTGCCCGCGGCGCTGCTGCTCTGCTTTGCAGCGCCGCGGCAGCTGAAAAATGCGGTGCTGCTGCTCGCAAGCCTTTTTTTCTACGCCTGGGGCGAGCCGAAGTACGTGCTTTTGATGCTCGTCTCCATTGTGCAGGGCTATGCCTTCGGCCTGCTGATCGAAAAGCACCGCGGACAAAGGGCGTCGAAAGTCTTTCTGACGCTCTCGATCCTCGTGAGCCTTGGGCTTCTCGGCTACTTTAAGTACGCGGACTTTTTCCTCTCGAGCATCAACGCCGTCACTGGGCTTTCCCTGCCGCTTTTGAAGCTGAGCCTGCCCATCGGCATCAGCTTCTACACCTTTCAGGTGCTCAGCTACGTCATCGACGTCTATCGCGGCGAGACGGTGGCACAGCGGAATTTTATCGACCTCGCCGCCTATGTCTCGCTTTTCCCCCAGCTCATCGCGGGGCCGATCGTGCGCTATTCCGACGTCTCTGCGGAGCTCAAAAGCCGCACGCACAGCGTCTCTGCCGCAGCGGAGGGCGTACGCCGCTTCACGATAGGCTTTGCCAAGAAAATTCTGCTCGCCAACCAGTTCGGCACGCTCGCGAGCGCCTATAAACAAACGCAGGACGCGAGCGTCCTCTTCGTCTGGCTCTACGCGCTCGCGTTTCTGCTCCAAGTGTACTTCGACTTTTCGGGTTACAGCGACATGTCCATCGGCCTCGGGCGCATTCTGGGCTTTCATTTTCCCGAAAACTTCAACTATCCCTATATTTCGGTGAGCATCACGGAGTTCTGGCGCAGATGGCACATGTCGCTTGGCTCGTGGTTCCGCGACTACCTTTATATCCCTCTCGGCGGCAGCCGCAAGGGCAAG
>CALAAN010000298.1 GCA_937884915.1 uncultured Oscillibacter sp. | reverse complement strand
ATGGGTGAAAGCGCCGCAGCGGGCTCAACAAAGTAAACCTGCTTGTCCACTTCGTCGAGCGGCAGGCCAAGCGCCGCGCCCGCGGGAGAGACATGCTTGAAGCTCGCCGCGGCGGGCAGGCCCGTGGCCTCCCTGAGCTCGCGCACGAGCTGGAAGGAGTTGAAGGCGTCGAGCAGATTGATGTAGCCCGGCTTGCCGTTCAGCACGGTGAACGGCAGGTCGCCGCCGTCTTTCATAAAGACGCGCGCGGGCTTCTGGTTGGGGTTGCAGCCGTATTTGAGTTCGAGCTCGTTCATATCGTTCTCCTCAATCGCCTAAATTCTTGTTGAACAGCTTGACTTCGCCGTTCACGTTTGCGTAAAGGGACACCTTGTTGTCCGCGTTGAGCGCGGCCCAGACCTCTTCAGGGCTGAGGACGCTCACCTCCATCGGCTCACCGGCAAATGTCGGCAGCGGCGTGCCGTCGCCCTGATAGGTGCTGATGAAGTAGGCCTTGCCCGCATCGCAGCCCTCGTAGCAGAAGAACTCGCGCAGGCACCGGCCGTTGCTGTGCTTGAGGATGGACATCTCAAATGAGCCATCCTCATGCACGATGGCGGAAATGCGCGGCGTCCAGTTCGGGCCGTCGGGCTCGTATTCACGGGTCATTAAGCCGCGGCGGAAGTCGCCGTGCGCGCAGATCGTGTCGGTCTGGTCGCCGTTTGTCACGACGAGATCGCTGCCCATCGTGCGGACGGGGTGATAGATAATAAGGCTTGGGTCGGCGAGCTTCGCGGGGTCATGCGCCTCGGTGCGGATGCCGTCGTCGGTCTTGACAAAGACGCGGTTGCGGCTGTTCTCGCTGCGGCCCATGATAAAATAATAGACGCGGTCCTTGCCGACTAAGATTCCGCGGCCGGGGTAGGACGTATTTTTCAGAAAGTGCAGAAAGTCGACCATATCAGTTCTCCTCTTCTGTGATGGCGCGGCAGACAAGCTCCGTCGCGCGCGGCAGGAGCTGCCATTCGGCCTGCTCCATCACGCGGCGCTGCAAGGTCTCAGGCGTGTCGTTTTCTTCGATTTCGACGGCCTTTTGCAGGATGATCTCGCCGCCGTCGGGAATCTCGTTGACGAAGTGCACCGTCGCGCCCGTGACCTTCACGCCGCGCGCAAGTGCAACCTCGTGGACTTTTAATCCGTACATGCCCTTGCCGCAAAACGACGGGATCAGCGAGGGATGGATGTTCAGAATGCGGCGCGGCCACTTTTTCGTGAAGCTCTCGCTCAGGATGCTCAAAAAGCCCGCGAGGACAATGACGTCGATCCTGTACTGCTCGAGCAGCAGCTCGATCGCCCCCTCAAAGTCGTGCTGGATGAGGCTCGACGGCACGGTGTGCGCGGGAACATTCGCCTTTTTCGCGCGCTCAAGCGCATAAGCGCCCGCCTGAGACGAGATGACAAGCACGATCTCGCCGTGCGGAATTTTGCCGCTTGCCTGCGCGTCGAGCAGGGCCTGCAAGTTTGTGCCGCCGCCCGAGACGAAGACCGCGATGCGCGCGCTTTTCAGCATAGGGCGACCTTCTCTTCCCCGCCCACGACCTCGCCGATCACGTAGGCGTCCTGGCCTTTTTCCTTGAGGGCAGCGAGCGCCTTGTCGGCGTCGTCCTTTGCGGCGATCATCGTCATGCCGACGCCCAT
>CALAAN010000297.1 GCA_937884915.1 uncultured Oscillibacter sp. | reverse complement strand
GGAATGGATGGGCAAGGTCTACCGCTTTTTGGGCCTCACCGTCGGCCTCATCGTCCACGATCTGACGAGCGCCGAGCGGAAGGCCGCCTACGCCGCCGATATCACCTACGGCACCAACAACGAGCTGGGCTTTGACTATCTGCGCGACAACATGGCCATCTACGCAAGCGAACTCGTTCAGCGCGGACATGCCTTCGCCATCGTCGACGAGGTCGACTCCATTTTGATCGATGAAGCGCGCACGCCGCTCATCATCTCCGGCATGGGCGAAAAGTCCACGGAGATGTACTCCCGCACGGAAAATCTCGTGCGCGGCTTCCGCAAGAAGGTCATCGCCGAGAGCGACGACAAGGAAGAGGAGGACGTCAACGTCGACGCCGACTACATCGTCGACGAAAAGGCCAAGACCGCGACGCTCACCGCCCGCGGCGTGAAAAAGGCCGAGGAATACTTCGGTATTGAAAACCTCTCCGACCCCGAAAACTCCACCATCGCGCACCACATCAACCAGGCCATCAAGGCTCACGGCACGATGAAGCGCGATATCGACTACGTCATCAAGGACGGTCAGGTCGTCATCGTCGACGAGTTCACCGGCCGACTGATGTTCGGCCGCCGTTACAGCGATGGTCTGCATCAGGCCATCGAGGCAAAGGAGCATGTCGAGGTCGCGCGTGAGAGCAAGACGCTCGCGACCATCACGTTCCAGAATTACTTCCGTCTGTACAGCAAGCTCTCCGGTATGACCGGTACGGCGCTTACCGAAGAAGAAGAATTCGGTATGATCTACAATCTCGACATCATCGAGATCCCGACGAACCGTCCCATTGCCCGTATCGATTATCCCGACGTCGTCTACAAGACCGAGGCGGCGAAGTACCGCGCCGTCATCGAACAGGTAAAAAAATGCCACGCCAAGGGCCAGCCCGTGCTGGTCGGTACGGTGTCGATCGAGAAGAACGAAAAGCTCTCGTACCTGCTCTCCCGCGAGGGCATCAAGCACAACCTCTTAAACGCGAAGAACCACGAAAAAGAAGCCGAGATCGTCGCGCAGGCCGGTAAGCTCGGCGCAGTTACGGTCGCGACGAACATGGCAGGCCGCGGTACCGATATCATGCTCGGCGGCAACGCCGAGTACATGGCAAAGACTGATCTGCGCAAAGCAGGCCTCAGCGACGAGCTCATCGCCGAAGCGACAGGCTACGCCGAGACTGACAACAAGGAGATTCTCGACGCGCGCGACATGTTCGCCAAGGCACTTGAAAAGCACCGCGCCGAGATCAGCGGCGAGGCCGACAAGGTCCGCGAGGCGGGAGGTCTCTTTATCATCGGCACGGAGCGCCACGATTCCCGCCGTATCGACAACCAGCTGCGCGGCCGTGCCGGCCGTCAGGGCGACCCGGGCGAAACGCGCTTCTACCTCTCGCTCGAAGACGATCTGCTGCGCCTGTTTGGCGGCGAGCGCATCACGCATTTGATGGAGCGCTTTAACCTCGACGAGGATACGCCGATTGAAAACAAGACGCTCTCCAAGGCGATTGAAAATGCGCAGACGAGCGTCGAGTCCCGCAACTTCCAGTACCGCAAGAGCACGCTCGAATACGACGACGTGATGAACAGGCAGCGCGAGATCATCTACGGTCAGCGCAAGCAGGTGCTCGACGGCATGGACATCAAGCCCACCATTCTGAACATGCTGAGAAGCAGCATCGAAAGTCAGGTCGCCTTTGCCTTCGGCGAGCACGACAAGACCGACGACGAGCACCGCGCCGACGCGCTCAAGAGCTGCGAGGGCACATACTTCCCGCGCGGCGCTGTGGATGCCTCTTCCCTCTCCGGCCTTTCCGCCGAGGAACTGACCGACCGCTTCTACGAAGCCGCAGAGAAGTATTACGAAGCCAAGGAGGCTGCCGTCACCTCGCCCATCATGCGCGAGCTCGAGCGCGTGGTGCTGCTGCGCGTGGTCGACGAATACTGGATGGACCACATCGACGCGATGAGCGAGCTGCGCCAGGCCATCCGCCTGCAGTCTTACGGCAACAACAAGCCCATTGACGTCTACAAGCAGGAATCCCTCACGATGTTTGAGGACATGATCTCCGCCATTCAGGGCGACACGGTGCGCCGCATCTTCTCCGCCCGCGTCAAGACCGAGGGCGAGGTCAAGCGCGAGCGCGTGGCCGACGGCATCGTCGCCTCCACCTCCGGCGACGGCACGGTGAAAAAGCAGCCCCGCAAGGTCCAGAAGATCGGCCGCAACGATCCCTGCCCCTGCGGCAGCGGCCTGAAGTGGAAAAAG
>CALAAN010000296.1 GCA_937884915.1 uncultured Oscillibacter sp. | reverse complement strand
GAGGGGGACTCCCCTCGTCCTTTCTCTTGGGGGTGTAAGGGGGATATTCTCTTTCCGAGAAAGAGAATATCCCCCTTTGTCGCGTCCCCCCAAACGGTGTGGGGAAAAGGATGCAGCGCCACGCGCTGCCATCTTACCCCGCAAGGGAAAAGATAAGAAAAGGGCATCTTTCGCCCTTTTCTTTTTTTGCCCATTGCTATAATGGACTTCCATTGAGGGAGGTGTGTCATGGTCGTCTACATAGAAAGCGTCTTCGCGTTCAACGTTCTCGTCGACTATCTGCTGTTGTTCGGCGCGGCGAGAGTCGCGGGGCGGACGGTCGCGCGGAGGAGACTTTTGCTCGGCGCGGCGGTCGGCGGTATTTATGCTGCGGTGCAGCTCTTTTTGCCAAGAAGCGTCGTTTTTCTGCTGCTTGCGCTCGCTTTGATGGGCGCGGCGGCGTATCGCGGGAGCGGGCGGGCGGTCAAGCTGACGCTGCTGTTTTTCCTCAGCTCGTGCGGCCTTGCGGGCGTAGTGGTGCTGCTGGGGCAGAGCTTGGGGTCGATGGCGCGCCTTGCGCGCGGCGTGGTGACGGCAGATTTGCCATGGGGCGTCTTCCTGATCGCGGCGGGGGTATCGTATCTGCTGCTTTCCGTCGTGTTCCGTTACGGCGCGGCGCGGACGGGGAGCGAGACGGCGGACGTCGTCATTGCCTACCGCGGAAGATCCGCCCGCGTGCGGCTCCTGCGCGACACGGGCAACACGCTCTGCGACCCGGCAACGGGCCTCGGCGTGCCGGTCATCGACCGCCACTCGATGGGAGACCTTGTCAGTGAGGAAGAGGCCGCGGCGCTGCCGCGCATCGCGTATTGCAGCGTGGGCAATGCGGATGGAACACTGCCGCTGCTGCACTGTGAAGGAATAACAGTTGACGGAATCAAACTCGGCCCGCGCGCCGTTGCCTTGGCGGAACACCCGCTCAGCGACGGCGGCGCGTATGCGGGACTGTGGTGCGAAGGATGTGAAAGGGGGAACCATGCAGCACTTGCTCAAAACGCTGTGGCGTAAGCTGCGCTTTTATCTCATCGACTGGGGGCTCATCGCGCGGCGGGGGATCTTCTACATTGGCGGCAGCGATACGCTTCCACCGCCGCTCGAGCGGGAGCGTGAGGCCGAGCTCATCGCGCGCATGGACGCAGGCGACGAGAGCGTGCGGGGGATCCTCATCGAGCACAATCTGCGCCTTGTCGCCTACATCGCGCGCCGGTTTGAAAATACCGGCATCAACATCGAAGACCTCATCTCCATCGGCACGATCGGGCTCATCAAGGCGGTGAACACGTACCGCAGCGACAAGAACATCAAGCTCGCGACCTACGCCTCGCGCTGCATCGAAAATGAGATTCTGATGCACTTGCGCAAGACCGCGCCGCAGAAGTCCGAGGTCAGCTTCGACGAGCCGCTCAACACCGACTGGGACGGCAACGAGCTCCTGCTCTCCGACATCCTCGGCACCGACGAGGACCTT
>CALAAN010000295.1 GCA_937884915.1 uncultured Oscillibacter sp. | reverse complement strand
TTTGGAATCCCGGAAGTTAATCATGCAAACCGGAAGTTACTTTTGCAATCCACCTTCTGAAAACAGCGGTCAAATTTGTGCATCTCGCCGTAAAGTGAGATGCGCAAATTTCTTTCTTGACAAAAGCGAATCGATGTGTTAGCTTTAAAAAGCAAAATGAATCAACCGATCGGATGATGAGTTCGGGAGAGACCGCGGAACATTCTGCCGCGGCGCCGAAGGGGAACGCAGAAGCTCTCAGGCAAAAGGGCCGAACTCGGACGACGCTCCGAAAAGTGCGTTTACGCACGCCGAAGGTGCAACCTGCCGCGATGACTCGGGCAGGGAATCTCTCAGGTGATCAACGGAGGCACAAAGCTCAAAAGGGAGTTTTGTGTCTCTTTTTTGATGCTTAATTTTAATAATTTTTATAAGATTCATTAAAATTATTGTTTTCGGAGGATGCGCACTATGGAAAAGAAGACCCCACTTTACCAAACGCACGTGGACATGGGCGGCAAGATCGTCGAATTCGGCGGCTTCCTGATGCCCGTGCAGTATCCCACCGGCGTCATTGCCGAGCACATGGCCGTTCGTGAAAAGGCCGGTCTGTTCGACGTTTCCCACATGGGCGAGCTTCGCCTCAAGGGCCCCGACGCCGTCGCCAACGTGCAGAAGATCATCACCGCCGACATTTCGAACATGAAAGACGGCGAGATCAAGTATTCGATGTTCTGCAACGACAATGGCGGCATCATCGATGACTTCATCGTCTACCGCTGCGCGGCGGACAACTACTGGCTCGTCGTCAACGCGGGCAACCGCGAAAAGGACGCCGCCTGGGTCGAGAGCCATCTCTCCGGCGACGTCGACTACCGCGACGAGGGCAACGACTGGGGCCAGATCGCCCTGCAGGGCCCCAAGTCCGGCGACATTCTCAAAAAGCTCTGCGACGAGCAGTACATCCCCGCCAAGTACTACACCTTCACCGAAGACGTGCCCCTGAACCTCGGCGAGCGTACGATCCACGCCCTTGTCTCCCAGACGGGCTACACCGGCGAATACGGCTTTGAGATCTACTGCAAGGCTGAGGACACCGTCGAGCTGTGGAAGGCGCTTCTGAAGGCGGGCGAGCCCGAGGGGCTGATCCCCTGCGGTCTCGGCGCGCGCGACACGCTGCGCTTAGAGGCTTCGATGCCGCTCTACGGCCACGAGATGAACGACGAGATCACGCCGAAGATGGCGGGGCTGCCGTGCAAGCTCACGGGCAAGGACTTCATCGGCCGCGACGCGCTTGTCGCGCTCGGCGCACCGAAGTTCAAGCGCATCGGCATGAAGGTCGTCGGCCGCGGCATCGTGCGCGAGCACTGCGACCTCTACACGATGGACGGGGAGAAGATCGGCTGGGCGTCCTCCGGCACGTTCGCGCCCTACATCGGCTGCGGCGTCGCGATGGGCTACATCCCTGTCGAGGATATCGAGATCGGCAAGCATCTGAACGCCGACGTGCGCGGCCGCATGGTCGAGCTCGAGATCGTGCCGATGCCGTTCTACAAGCTCGAACGCTGAAATAAAAACTTTTGACCGGACATTCGGAATCCATTTGACCATCAAGAACAAACAACATTTATTGAGAACGATTTTGAGGAGGAAATTACCATGAACATCCCTGCTGAGCTGAAGTATTCCAAGTCCCACGAGTGGGTCAAGATGGACGGCGACGTCGCCGTGATCGGCATTTCCGATTTTGCCCAGGACGCGCTGGGCGATGTGGTCTTTATCAACCTGCCCGCCGAGGGCGACAGCGTCACCGCCGGTGAAGCGCTGGGCGACGTCGAGTCCGTCAAGGCGGTCTCCGATGTGATCTGCCCCGTCAGCGGCACGATCTGCGAGGTCAACGAAGCGCTCGCCGACGCGCCCGAGACGCTGAACTCCGACCCCTACGGCGCATGGATCATCAAGGTCTCCCCCGTGACCGACACTGAGGAGCTGCTTGACGCCGCCGCTTACGAAGCGCATTGCGCGCAGGAGGGCTGAGATGGGCTCTTACGTTCCCACCACGGCTGCGGAACGGGAAGAAATGCTCGCCACCATCGGGGTCGACAGCCTGGAAGGGCTGTACAAAGCCGTCCCGCAGGAAATGCTCCTGCCAGACGGCGGGCTGAACATCCCCGAGGGGCTGAGCGAGCTTGAGGTGCGCGAGGCCGTCACCGCCATGGCCGAAAAGAACAAGGTCTTCAAGACCGTTCTTCGCGGCGCGGGCGCCTACCGTCACTTCATCCCGTCGGTCGTCAAATCCGTCACCTCCCGCGAAGAGCTTGTCACCTGCTACACCCCCTATCAGGCCGAGATCAGCCAGGGCGTTCTGC
>CALAAN010000294.1 GCA_937884915.1 uncultured Oscillibacter sp. | reverse complement strand
AGGTCGGTACATCCACGCTGGCGCACCCCACGGGGCGGCTGAACATCCAGCGCATGGAAAAGCTGTGCAAGGTTTTAAGCGACCTAAAAAATATGGGACACGAGATCATTCTCGTCTCCTCCGGCGCCATCGCCATGGGCTTTGGCAAGCTCAACCTGAGCGAACGGCCGAAGGATGTGCCGACGAAGCAGGCCTCCGCCGCCGTCGGCCAGTGCGAGCTGATGTACACCTATGACAAACTCTTTACCGAGTATAACCACACGGTGGCGCAGCTGCTGATCACCGCGCCCGACATTGAAGAGGGCGGCGTGCGCAAGCAGAACTTCCACAACACGCTCGCGCGGCTTTTGGAGCTCGGCGCGCTGCCGGTCATCAACGAGAACGATACCATTTCCACCGAGGAGTTCGGCATCGGCGACAACGACACGCTCTCCGCCATTGTGGCCGTGACGATCCATGCGGATCTTCTGATCCTGCTCTCGGACATCGACGGCCTTTTCGACGGCGACCCGCACAAGAATCCCGACGCCAAGCTCATCGACACGGTGGAAAAAATCGACGAGCACATCACCTCGCTCGGCGGCGGCAGCGGGTCGAACCTCGGCACCGGCGGCATGGCGACCAAGCTCCGCGCCGCGCAGATGGCAACGGCGGCAGGCTGCGAAATGGTCATCGCCAACGGTCAGTCGCCCGAGGTCCTGTACGACGTGGCCGCGGGCAAGCGCGTGGGCACAAGATTTTTGGCAAAGAGGGATGAAGCATGACAACGATCGAGCTTTTAGAACGCACAAGAGCCGCCTGGGGCAGCATCCGCAGCGCGAGCGCGGAGGAAAAGAACCGCCTGCTGCTCGCGATGGCAGAGAGCTTAGAGGAAAACAGCGGCGATATTTTGCATGAAAACGCCAAGGACATGGAGGCGGCAAAGGGCGCGATCTCCGATGTGATGCTCGACCGCCTCGCGCTGAGCGAAAGCCGCATTCACGCGATGGCCGAGGGCATCCGCGCCGCTGCGGCACTGCCCGACCACGTGGGGCGCGCGCTCGCGCAGTTTACGCGCCCCAACGGCATGACCATCACCAAGCGGCAGGTGCCGCTCGGCTTGGTCGCCATCATCTATGAAAGCCGCCCGAACGTCACGTCGGACGCCGCGGCGTTGTGCATCAAAAGCGGCAACGTCTGCATGCTGCGCAGCGGCAAGGAGGCCTACCGTTCCTCCCGCGCGATCGTCACAGCGCTCAAGGCGGGCATCGAATCTGCCGGCGGCGACGAGGATATCGTCAACATCGTCGAGGATACGACGCACGCGAGCGCGCAGGCGCTGATGACGGCGGACGGCCTTGTCGACCTGTTGATCCCTCGCGGCGGCAAGGGGCTCATCCGCGCGTGCGTGGAAAGCGCGACCGTCCCCTGCATCGAGACCGGCACGGGCATCTGCCATGTGTACGTCGACAGAGACGCCGACCTCGACATGGCGGTGAAGATCATCGAAAACGCGAAGACGAGCCGCCCGTCCGTCTGCAACGCGGAGGAGGTCTGCCTTGTCCACCGCGGCATCGCAAAGGAATTTCTTCCGAAACTCAAGGCCGCGCTCGTCGACAAACGTAAGGATGCGGGGCTGGTTCCCGTCGAGCTGCGGCTCGACGAAGCCGCGGCGGAGATCATCCCCGGCACGGCGGCGACAGAGCTCGACTTTGACACCGAATTTCTGGACTACATTCTCGCCGTTGCGGTCGTGGACGATCTGGACGCGGCCATCACGCATATCCAGCGCCACTCGACGCACCACAGCGACTGTATCGTGACCGAGAATCAGGCCGCAGCCGACCGTTTTGTCGACGAGGTCGACAGTGCGGCGGTATACGTCAACGTCTCCACCCGCTTCACCGACGGCGGGGAGTTCGGCCTCGGATGCGAGATGGGCATTTCGACGCAGAAGCTCCACGCGCGCGGCCCGATGGGTCTCGACGAGCTGAGCACCTATAAATACGTTATCACCGGCAGCGGTCAGACTCGATAACAGGAAAGGCGGACACTCCGATGTACCACAACGGCAAAAAGTACGCGCTGACAAACTGTGTGCTGCTCGACGGCTCCGAACACATGGAGCCGCAGACAGGCAAGACCGTCTGCATCGACGGCGAGAAGATCAGCGAGATCGTCGCCGCGCAGCACATCCCCGCGGGCTATGAGGCAGTCGACCTCGGCGGGAAATACGTGCTGCCGGGGCTTATCAACATGCACGTGCATCTGCCTGCCTCGGGCAAGCCCAGGAAGAAGGCGAGCGACCCGAAAAAGCTCGTGAAGCTCATCACCTCCTGCGCGCTGACGAACAAGATCGGCGTCAACATGTGCGAGGGCTACGCCAAGACCGAGCTGCTCTCCGGCGTCACGACCATCCGCACCGTCGGCGGCGTCGCCGATTACGACACGAAAATCCGCGACCTCGCCGCGGCGGGCAAGATCCTTGCCCCGCGCGTGCTGGCGTCGAACATGGCGGTCTCCGTCCCCGGCGGACACATGGCGGGTTCGCTCGCCTACGAGGCGCATTCCGCCGAGGAGGCCGCGGCGCTTGTCGAGAAGATCGCCGCGGACAAACCCGACCTTATCAAGCTGATGATCACCGGCGGCGTGCTGGACGCCGAGGTCGTGGGCGAACCGGGCGTGCTGCGCATGCAGCCCGAGCTTGTCAAGGCTGCGTGCGACAAGGCACATTCGCTCGGCATGATCGTTGCGGCACACGTCGAAAGCCCTGAGGGCGTGATGGTCGCTCTGCAAAACGGCGTCGACTCCATCGAACACGGCGCGCAGCCAAGTGATGAAATGATCGCACTCTTCCAGCAGCGCAAGGCGTTCCAGATCTCGACCATCTCCCCCGCCCTGCCCTACGCGCTCTTCGACCGCAGCATTTCGCACGCAACATTTGAGCAGCAGGAAAACGGCAAGATCGTCTTCGACGGCATTGTCGCGCTCGCGAAGGCAAATCTCGCCGCAGGCGTGCCGGTCGGCCTCGGCACGGACGTCGGCTGCCCGTACATCACGCATTACGACATGTGGCGCGAGCCGCACTATTTCGTCAAATACTGCGGTGTGACGCCCGCGTTCGCGCTCTACAGCGCGACAAAGCTCAACGCCCAACTCGCGGGCATCGGCAACTTGACCGGCAGCATCGAAGAGGGCAAGCAGGCCGACCTGATCGTCTGCGCAAACGACCCGCTCCGGAATTTGAGCGCCCTGCGCGAGCTTGACATGGTCGTCAAGGGCGGCTATCGCATTGACAAACCGCAGATCAAAAAGATGGACGAGGTCGAGCGCGAGCTCGACAAGTTCCTGTGAGCGCTATGAAATATTTGGTACTATCCGACTCGCACGGCAATGTCGACAACATGGTGCGCGCGGTGGAGCTTGTGAAGCCGCATGGCATCATCCACCTTGGCGACGGCTGGCGCGACGCCGAGGAATTGCATCAGCTCTATCCCCGCCTGCCGCTCGAACAGGTCCCCGGCAACTGCGACTTCGGGCGCTTTGAAGCGCTCGAGCGCGTGCTGATCCTGGACGATCACCGCGTGCTCATCGCGCACGGGCACACGTTGGGGGTGAAGACCGGACTAGATCTGATCGGAAGAGCACACGTCTGAACTCCAGTCACGATC
>CALAAN010000293.1 GCA_937884915.1 uncultured Oscillibacter sp. | reverse complement strand
GGGCGATGTCGCCCGAGCAATCGTGAATGGAGGGAAATAACGTGTACAGCGAAAAGCTCGAGGCGATCCTCATGGATTTCGCCGAGAAGTGGGCGAAGGAAGTGACAACCGCCGCAGAGGCGGAAGCTCTGGCGGCGGTTGCGACGGCGATTATTGAGAACCGGAAGTTCACATGGCCTTGCGGGGACGTCAAGCTCACGGTCGACGGGAACGAGATTGCATAAATCACGATCCGCTCGGGTAATCGCGGTTGAGCGCATTAAGCGCGGAATCATAAGCGGTTTTGTACTTCACGTACGCATCGACGGTCGCTGATTTGCTGCCGCCTACAACTGCATTTGCGAGGTACTGCGGCTTTATGATCTCTGCCAGCAGCGCAAGCGCAATATCGTGTGCGCGCTTTTCGTTATCGGTCATCGTCTCACCTCCTTTCTTGGAAGATGCTGACCAGTAATTTTGAAAGGGGGAATCGAACGTGAAAGTCGACCTTGATCGCCTGAAAGAAGGGATCAAGAAATCCGGCGTGCGGCAGCGCGTCATCGCGGAATGCGCCGGAGTCGGTGCACCGTCAATGAGCAACATGCTTCGCGGGAAACAGAAGCTGACGGCAGACGTTTTTTTGACGGTGTGCGACATGTGCAGGCTCGACCCGGCTTCCGTAGCGAAGCGCGACTGATGTGCGATTCCGCAGCCATTATACCCCGTGAACTACGGGTGATTCAACATTATATTATCAATTCGCAATATTTCGGCAATTCAGAACGGAGGAAACAGAAATGGAGAAAAAAAGAATCCCCTGCGCCGTAGTGACGCAGGGGAACGATGATGCGGAGCGCGAGTTGCGAGCTTCACTCCGCGTTGCACGAAAGCAGCTTCAGATGGTGGAACGTCTGGTTTGGCTGCAATGGCTGGCACTCATCGTGCTCGTGCCGACGTGCATTGTGCTTTTGTCGCGGATCTAACACCGCGACTCCATTTTACCAGAGAATTGGAGGGTATGCAAGATGTTTGATAAGCAGGACGCCGCCCCGGTGTGCGAGTGCATCATGTGCGGCGGCGAGATTTACCCCGGCGAGATCGTCTGGGACACGGACGAGGGCGCGGTACACATGGACTGCTGCCGGGCGTACATCAACGAGCATTACATGTACAGCGACAGCGCGGCGGAGGATCTTATGCGGCTGCTGCGCGTGCCGACGAGGAACGCGACATGATCACGGCAGAGACACGGCGCGAGGGGCTTGAAAAGGCCGCCCCGGAGACGCAGACGCGGCGGCAGGCCATTTACGAGTATCTGAGATATTTCCCGGATGGGCTTACGGCCGAGGAACTGACGGACTCGATGTACTGCGCGGGGCTCATCCCCGTGCGAGACAAAAATTATGTTAAACCCCGCCTCACGGAGCTGCGCAAGCTCGGGCTCATCGAGCCGGTCGGCAAGCGCGAGAGTGAGACGACCGGCGTCAACACGGCGGTCTGGGCGATCAAGGAGGACGAAAAATGAACATCTACGAGAAATTGGCGGGCGTGACGGCGGAGCTGTCCGCAGTGGCGAAGAACCTCAACGTCAACGTCGGCAAGGGCAGCTACAAAGCCGTCGGCGAGGCGGACGTGCTTGCGGCGGTGAAGCCGCTCGAGCAGAAGTACGGCATCTACAGCTACCCCGTGAAGCGGCAGATCATCGACAAGGACGTCATCACGACGACGTCGGTGTACAACGGCAACACGAGCGAGAAATCGCAGTTTTTCATGCGGCTTGAGACCGTGTACCGCTTTGTGAACACCGAGAAGCCGGACGAGTACGTCGACGTGACTACATACGGAGACGGCATCGACAACGGCGACAAGGCTCCCGGCAAGGCCATGACGTACTCGGACAAGTACGCGCTGCTCAAGGCGTACAAGATCATCACCGGCGACGATCCCGACCAGCAGGGCAGCGAGGAGCGGGGCTTCCAGCGCCAGAGCGAGGCAGCGCGTCGCAGAGCGGTTGGCAAGTGCTCCGACTGCGGCCACGTGATCGCGGACGTCGGCAATTGGGCGGCCGAGCAGATCGCGGAGTCCACCGAGAAGACCTATGGCGTCCGGCTCTGCTGGGCATGCGCCACGAAGCGCAAAAAGGCTGCTGCCCTCGAGGCAGACGCCGCCGCGCTTGAATCGTGAAGGCCTCCGTTTACCGGCCGTCCATCACAAAGGACGAGGACGGCCGGACGTGCCTGAGTTTCCCGGTGGTAGACATCTTCGCCGCCAGACGAATGGCGGCGAAGCTCAAGCCGGACGTGCGGTATATGCTTTCCGCCGAGAAGGAGAAAAAGCCGAGAAGCAACGACCAGAATCGCCTGATGTGGGAGCTTTGCCAGCGGATCGCCGAGGCGCTTGACATCAAGCGCAACGAGGTATACCGCGAGATCATCCGCGACTATGGCGACTATGTGACGGTGCGCGTCAGCAGGGCGGATGCGGTGTTAGTCGCCAACGAGTGGCAGGCGAAGGGCATCGGCTGGATCTCCGAGTGCGAGAGCGCGGACGGTGACGATCTGGTGCTGAGACTATACCAAGGCTCCAGCACCTACGACACCGCGCAGATGACGCGAGTCATCAACGCCCTCATGGACGAGTGCAAAACCCTTGGGATCGATGTAGACGACGAAAGGCTGGTGAGTCTGCTTGCGGAAAACTGACCGGGCAAAGGCCCTTGAAATCCCCACTTCGGTAAAGTGGGCAGTCGCGGACCGTGACAGCTGCGACGGGCATCCGTGCTGCATCTTCTGCGGCGCTCCGGCCCCGTTTGAAATCGCGTGGAGCAACGCACACTTTATTCCCCGCTCGCAGGGCGGGCTTGGCATCGAGCAGAACGTCCTGACGTCCTGCCCGGAATGCCATCACAAGCTCGACCAATCAACCGAGCGGGAGGAAATGCTTGAGTTCGCGGAAAAATACCTGAGATCAAAATACAAAGGCTGGATGCGAAGAAAATGCGTCTGGGGGAAAGGAAGTAACTATGCTTAACGTAATCACAATTTCCGGCCGGCTGACGGATCAGCCCGACCTTCGCAGAACCGGAAACGGAACGGCTGTCGCGTCGTTCACCTTGGCGTGCGAGCGCGACTTTAAGAACAGCAGCGGCCAGCGGGAGACGGATTTTATTCCGGTCGTCGCGTGGCGGCAGACGGGGGAGTTCGTTGCGAACCACTTTGGCAAAGGGCAGCAGGCCATGGTCACAGGCCGCTTGCAGGTAAGAAAGTGGCAGGACAAGGACGGGAACAACCGGTATGCGACCGAGGTCGTCGCAGAGCACGTGTATTTCTGCGGCGGGAAAGATGGCAAGCCCGCCAGCGCACCGAGCGAGGACTACGCGCTGCTGGACGATCCGGATGAAGATATGCCGTTTTAAGGGAGGAAAGAAATGAAAATGCAATTGAAGGCCTGCCCTTTCTGCGGGCAGGATGCGGCGGCGATGTATTGCAATTACAGCGGCCGATCCGGCAAGTACTTTACGTGGGTCGAGTGCGACATCTGCGGCGCGCGAAGCAAGGCTGCAACGTCTGATGACGATCCCTCAGACGGCGAAAAGTGGGACAATTACGCGTGCCGCAAAGTGGCCGCTGCCTGGAACGCACGCCGGGAGGGATGACGATGGCAAGAAATTACGCCGCTCTCCCTTACGAGTACTTAGAGGAAATGGAAGCCCTAAACGATGAAGAATTTGGCAGACTGATGCGTGCATTGCTGCTGTATAGCGCAACGGGTGAGCCAATGAGGCTTACCGGCAATGAGCGCTTCTACGCGAAGCGCATAATGGCGCAAGAGGACAGATTCCGCGACAGCTATGATGAAATCTCGTCGGCACGGAGCGAGGCGGGTAAAGCTGGTGCGGCTGCCAGATGGGCTAATGGCAAAAATGGCAAAGGCAAATTTGCTAATGGCAAAAATGGCAAAGCCATCGCCGCCAATGGCAAAAATGGCAATACCGAAACCGATACCTATACCGAAACCAATACTCTGCCATCTATCGATGGCAAGAGAGATAGCGCGCGCAAGCGCTTCACGCCCCCAACGCTCGAGGAAGTCATCGAGTACGCCAGAGAGCGCGGGAGCACGGTAGACCCGAAGCAGTTTTGGGAGTACTACAACGCGGGTGGCTGGAAGGACGCCAAGGGCAACCCCGTCCGCAATTGGAAGCAGAAATTCCTGACTTGGGAAAAACATGAAGCGCCGAAAGGCGCAGCCCCGGCGCGGCCGAAGACGAACCCGGCCATTGGAACGCCGGGAGACTACGAGCGGGAGGCAATCGCCCGCCTGCACAAGAGAGGGGACAGCCTTGAGTGAAAGCAAGAAAGCTCGGGCAGGCGGCAAAAAGCCTGCCGCAGGGAGGACACAGCCGGTGGAACTCCGGATCCCTTATCCCCGCAACAAAAGCCAGTTTTGCAAAGCCTACGGGCTTAACGCGTACTACGCTGGGATGCACTGGAGCCGGAGGAAAGAAAACGCCGACCGGATGCACGACACGGTGACGGCGGTGCTGCTGAGAGACCACGTCAGCCGCCTGCCCTTCACCAAGCCCGTGCGCATCACCTTCTGGCACTGCGACCGAATGGACATTGACAACCACGCAGTCGTCGAAAAGCTCATCGTCGACGCGCTCAAGGGCTGGCTGCTGGAAAACGACGACCGGAGATTCTACGTCGAGCGCGTGAGTAAATTTCACGCCGACGAGTGCATCCGCGTGAGAATCGAGGTGGCCTGAATGCCGAGAGCACTTGATCTGGCAGGGCAGAAATTCGGAAAGCTGACCGTCCTTGAGCGTGTGGGAAAAGACAAGCACGGCCACTACGTTTGGCGATGCCGCTGCGACTGCGGAAGCGAAGTGATGGCTGTAGGCTACGCCATGCGGAGCGGGACGCGGAGAAGCTGCGGAAAGTGCGGCAAGACGCCGGTCGAGCGGGCGGTTGACATCGCCGGTCAGGTTGTCGGCGACTACATGGCCGTCGAGCGCGTCGGGACGTATGGGACAAGCGCGAAGTGGCGATGCGTCTGCACGAAGTGCGGGAGTGAGAAGGAGCAGGGCGCGTACCAGTTCCGGATCGGCAAGCGGGCGTCATGCCCGGTATGCACGGCCGGGATGAAACGGGGAGAGGTCATCGCGCGGCTGGCAAAAATCAAGCGCGAGCAGGGGCTTGTGCAGGACAAGCCAAAAACGCCTGCGCCGGAAAAGCCTAAAAAGCGGATGACGCTGGAAGAAATCAACGCGGCGGCGCGGGCGCATCACATGACATACGGGAAGTATGTGGCGGCGTGCCGGGAGCAGGAGGGAAGAAAAAAATGAGGATCATCAAACCGGGCGTCGAGATCATGACGCCGACGGACGGGATTTTAGAGCACCTTGAGCGGTGCGGCCGCGTCTGCTACAAGTCGGAGGACAAAATCGCGGACGGGACGGCGGAAAAGTTTATCGCCGGGATCATCAAGCGCGGGCACGAGGCGGTGCTTGAGCACGCGTCGATCACGGTCAAGTTTACCTGCGACCGCGGCGTGTCGCACGAGATCGTGCGGCATCGGATGGCGAGCTACTGCCAAGAGAGTACCCGCTACTGCAACTACTCCAAGGATGGGTTTGGCGGAGAAATTACAGTCATCCGCCCCCTTTATCTGGTGGAGGGCACCGAGGGCTGGCAGTATTGGAAAGTGGCCTGCAGGATGGCAGAAAAGTCGTATTTTGAACTGCTTGGATGCGGATGCACGCCGCAGGAAGCCCGCGCTGTCCTGCCGAACAGTCTAAAGACCGAGCTTGTGATGACGGCCAACATCCGCGAGTGGCGTCACTTTTTAAAGCTACGCTGCGACAAGGCGGCGCATCCGCAGATGCGGGAGGTGGCCTTGATGCTGCTGGATAAGCTGCATAAGGCCGTGCCGGTGTGCTTTGACGATGTAGCGGAAAATTTCCGCGGGAAGGAGAAAAAATGAATCGTGAAATGTGCCTCGACGAGGCGAAAAAGTGCGTATGCACAGATAGGAATCAGCAGTACGGCGAGCCGGAGCAGAATTTTACGGTGATCGCGCAGCTTTGGCAGACGTATTTACAGGCTGCGACCAAAAAAGACGACATCGAGATCCTGCCGAGCGACGTCGCAACGATGATGGTGCTTTTTAAGGCCGGACGCGTGGCGACGGCGTATCAGGCAAAGGCGGACAGTTTTGTGGATATGGCAGGCTACGCGGCTTGCGGGTGCGAGCTGGCGACGGGGTACAGTCCATTCGATGCGCAGACGGAGCGAAACGATGGATAAAGAGCAAACCGCGCTCGAGCGGCTCCGCGCGGCTGCGCAGATGAGCGAGCAGTTTTACCACGCGCCGCTGATCGTCACGACCTCCGGCGGAAAGGACAGCTCCGTGTGTGTCGCGCTGGCACAGCGTGCGGGCATCAATTTCGAGGTGCAGCACCACCACACGACCGCCGACGCGCCGGAGACGGTACGCTTTGTGCGGGAGGAGTTTAAGCGGTTCGAAGCGCTCGGGATCAAATGTACGATCAATTACCCTACATACAAAGGCAAGCCAACGTCCATGTGGGCGCTGATTCCGCAAAAGCTCATGCCGCCGACACGATTAGTCCGCTATTGCTGCGATGTGCTCAAGGAGCAGGGGGGGGCTGGCCGCATGATTACGACGGGTGTCAGATGGGCAGAGAGCACAAGCAGGAAAAACAGCCGCGGAGTGTACGAGGCGACCGCCAAAGATAAGGCGAAACGTATAATTTTGGCAAACGACAATGACGACAGGCGGAAACTTTTCGAGCGATGTATGCAAAAGCGAAAAAGCGTGTGCAATCCAATCATCGACTGGACGGACACGGACGTTTGGGACTACATCAAGTCCGAGAAAATCCCAATCAACCCGCTGTATGGGTGCGGCTTTAAGCGCGTCGGTTGCATCGGCTGCCCCATAGCGGGGAAATCAAGATATGCAGAATTTGCGAGGTACCCCAAATACCAAAAGCTCTACATAAGCGCTTTTGACCGCATGCTCGCCGAGCGAGAGCGGCGCGGGAGGATGGACGGATCGTGGAGGATTGGGACGACTGGTCTTGACATCTATCACTGGTGGATGGAGGACGGTGTGCTCCCCGGCCAGATGGAGATGGACGAGCTGATGGGGGAGGACGACGTATGAGAGTGCTGATAGCCTGTGAGGAGTCGCAAGAAGTCTGCAAAGCGTTCCGCGCGTTAGGGCACGAGGCGTATAGCTGTGATATACAGGAGCCGAGCGGCGGGCGGCCGGAATGGCACGTCCTCGGCGATGCGCTGAAAGCCATCATGGGGGGGGCAAGTGACCACGATGGACGGACAGGTGCATGAGGTCGAGCAGTGGGACATGATCATCGCATTCGTGCCTTGCACCAAGACGAGCAACGCCGGAGCGCGGCACCTGTACAAGGGCGGGAAACTCAACCTCACACGGTATTACGAGGGATTGTGCGGTAAAGCGCTTTTCCTCGCGGTGTGGGCGGCAGACTGCGACAAAGTCGTGATCGAGAATCCTACGCCAAGCAAGATTTTTGATTATCCGCCGCCGACACAAGCGATCCAGCCGTACCAGTATGGGCACGAGTACAGCAAAAAGACGCTACTATGGGAGCGCGGCGTCCAGCCGCTTGAGCCGACCTGCATCGTGGAGCCTGTTGCGACGTGGTGTCCAAGCGGAAGTTACAGCGGGGGACACGGGGAGCAGTACAAGGGCATGTTTACCACAGATCGTGCAAAGAACAGGGCGAAGACTTTTCCAGGCATCGCCCAAGCTATGGCCGCGCAGTGGGGCGGAGACATAAGGGAGGATAAAAATGAAAGCATATAAAGGCTTTGATAAAAATCTGAAATGCCGCGATTTTCAGTACGAAATCGGCGGCGAGTACACCGAAGAGAATGCGCAGCTCTGCGAAAGAGGATTCCATGCGTGCGAATACCCGCTCGATGTTTTCGGCTACTATCCCCCGACGGATAGCCGATTTTGCGAAGTCGAGCTGGACGACGTATCTGCCGAGAGGAAAGGAGATAGCAAGGTGTGTGCGAAGCATATCAAGATATCTGCCGAAATCGGAATAGTCGGGATTGTAAAGGCGAGTGTGGAATACATCAAGTCCAAAATTTCTGGCGAACCGGCGTCGACCTCGGGCTACCAGTCCGCAGCGACGAATATCGGCTACCGGTCCGCGGCGACGAATACCGGCTACCAGTCCGCAGCGACGAATACC